>NZ_CALIND010000130.1:0-26022 GCF_938045175.1 uncultured Tepidimonas sp. | reverse complement strand
AGGCACGCCTCGGTCACGACCAAGTCGTTGTCGCGCGCGAACCCCATCACGAAGTCCCATGCCCGCACGTCGTAATCGCGCAACGCCCGGTCGACGACCACGCACTTGATGCCATTGACGACGGTGGGAATCACCCAAGGCGAATAGCGCAGGTGCCCGCCAGGCCCCTGCCCGGCTTGGGGATGAAACGGGCTCATGACACCCGCCAGCCGCTCGGCCCAATCGCTGGGACGAAACGTCCGGCCACTGCGGGTGACCCCCTGGATGAAGACTTGTTGGGCGTTGGGCGTGACCATCGCGCTGAATGGGCCCCTTGCCGGTGGGCAAGCGGCCATGGTTGGGGTGGACTTCGGCTCCCGCGCGGGGGCCGCGGCAACGCGAGGATCGCTCCCGTCGCCTGACAAGTATTGTATCTTATATAAGACTTGACGCACCCGACGGCAACCCCGCTGCAGAGACAAGAACTAGAATCCAGCGTTGGCCCGCTGGCATTTCTCACCCCAAATCAAAACCCGCACGCCCATGAACGCTCCTGCCGAACCCCACGTGATGTCCACCTACGCCCGCGTGCCCATCATGCTGTCGCATGGGCGCGGCTGTCGTGTCTGGGACGTGGAGGGCCGCGAGTACCTCGACGCGCTGGCGGGTATCGCGGTCAACACGCTGGGCCACGCCCACCCGCGCCTGGTCAAGGCGTTGCAAGAGCAAGTCGAGCGACTCATCCACATCAGCAACTACTACCACCACCCGCTGACCGAGCCGCTGGCCGCCGCGCTGTGCGAGCGCAGCGGGCTGGACAAGGTGTTCTTCTGCTCCACTGGGCTGGAGGCCAACGAGGCGGCGCTGAAACTCGCGCGCAAGTTCGGCCACGACAAGGGCATCGATCGCCCCCAAATCGTCGTATACGAAAAAGCCTTCCACGGCCGCTCGATCGCCACCCTGTCGGCCACGGGCAACCCCAAGGTGCAAGCGGGCTTCGAGCCGCTGGTCGAGGGCTTTATCCGCGTGCCCATCAACGACCTTGATGCCCTGCGCGCGGCCACCGCGGGCAACCCCAACGTGGTGGCGGTGTTTTTCGAGGCGATCCAGGGCGAAGGCGGTGTCCACCCGCTGTCGCCGGAATACATGGCCGGCGTGCGCGCGCTGTGCGACGAGCACGACTGGCTGCTCATGATCGACGAGGTTCAGTGCGGCATGGGGCGCACGGGCAAATGGTTCGCGCACCAATGGGCCGGCATCCGGCCCGATGTCATGCCGCTGGCCAAAGGGCTGGGCTCGGGTGTGCCCATCGGCGCGGTGGTTGCGGGCCCCAAGGCAGCCCACATTTTTCAGCCGAGCAACCACGGCACCACGTTCGGCGGCAACCCGCTGGCCATGCGCGCGGGGCTGGAGACGATCCGCATCATGGAAGACGAGGGGCTGCTGGACAACGCGGCCAAGGTCGGCACCCATCTGCACACCCAACTGTGGGCGGCGCTGCACGGGGTGCCGGGCGTGCGCGAGATCCGCGGCAAAGGGCTGATGCTGGGCATCGAGTTGGACCGCCCGTGCGGCGACTTGGTGCAGCGGTGTGCGCGGGCCGGCCTGTTGCTGTCGGTCACGGCCGAGCGGGTGATCCGCCTCGTGCCGCCGTTGATTCTGACGCACGCCGAAGCCGACGAAATCGTGGCCAAACTGGTGCCGCAGGTGCGGGCCTTCCTGAACGAGACGAGCGCATGAAACACTACCTGCAGTTCAAGGACTTGACCGCCGACGAATACGCGTATTTGTTCGTGCGCGCGGCGTTCATCAAGCACAAGTTCAAGGCGGTCGAACGCTACCAGCCATTTGCCGACCCCGACCGCACGTTGGCCATGATCTTCGAGAAGGCGAGCACGCGCACGCGCGTGAGCTTCGAGGCGGGCATGTACCAGATGGGTGGTTCCGTCGTGCACCTGACCACGGGCGACAGCCAGCTTGGCCGCAGCGAGCCCATCGAGGACACCGCGCGCGTCATCAGCCGCATGGTCGACCTCGTCATGATCCGTACCTTCGAGCAAAGCAAGATCGAGCGCTTTGCCGCACACTCGCGCGTGCCCGTCATCAACGGGCTGACCAACGAGTTTCACCCCTGCCAGATCCTGGCCGATCTGTTCACCTGGCTGGAGTACCGCGGCCGACGTGCCGACGGCTCGATCGACCCCGCGGCGCTGCGCGGCATCACCGTGGCCTGGGTGGGCGACGGCAACAACATGGCCAACACCTGGCTGCAAGCGGCGCAGATTCTGGGCTTTCGCGTGCACATCAGCACACCCCGCGGCTATGAGGTCGACCCCGCGGTGGCCGGTGTGCCGCCGGGCGACTTCTGGCAGGTGTTCGACGACCCGATGGACGCCTGCCGTGGCGCCGACCTGGTCACCACCGACGTGTGGACGAGCATGGGCTTCGAGGCCGAAAACGAGGTGCGCAAGCAAGCGTTTGCCGCCTGGTGCGTGACCCCGGCCATGATGGCGGTGGCGAAGCCGGACGCCTTGTTCATGCACTGCCTGCCCGCCCACCGCGGCGAAGAGGTCGCGGCCGAGGTGATCGATGGACCTCAGTCCGTCGTCTGGGACGAAGCCGAAAACCGCATGCACGTGCAAAAGGCCTTGATGGAGTATTTGCTGCTGGGCCGCCTGGCCTGAAACACCCGTCGCCCCCATCGGACGCCCATGAGCGACTGCCTGCGCTGCGGCGCGTGCTGCGCCCATTTTCGCGTCGACTTCTCCGTTTACGAAACCGCCTCGTGCGGCGGCAGTGTCCCCGATGGCTTGGTGGTGGAGGTGGCAGGTGCCACGGTGCGCATGCGCGGCACCGATCACTGGCCACCGCGCTGTGCGGCGCTGACGGGCACACTCGGCGAGCGCGTCGCCTGTGCCATCTACGAGTGGCGCCCGTCACCGTGCCGCGAGTTCGAGGCCGGCAGCGACGCGTGCGCGCGGGCCCGCGCGCGGCATGGCTTGCCCGCCCTGGCTGCGGACGGCTAGACCCCGTGCTTGCGCGGCTGCCGCTGCAACGCCGCCTCGACCTGCTGACACAGCGTGCGCAGCACCTCGATGCGTGACCACAGCTTGTCGTCCGACGCCACGATGTGCCATGGCGCCACCCGGGTCGAGGTGCGATCCACCATGTCCTGCACCGCGCGCTCGTAGGCGGGCCACTTTTCCCGGTTGCGCCAATCCTCGGGGGTGATCTTGAACTGCTTGTGCGGTGTCGTCTCGCGCTCGCGAAAGCGCCGAAGCTGCTCCTCAGGCGTGATGGCCAGCCAGAACTTGACGATGATCACGCCCGCCTCGGCCAGCTCCTCCTCGTAGGCATTGATCTCGCCGTAAGCGCGCATCCAGTCGGCCTCGCTGCAAAAGCCCTCCACCCGCTCCACCAATACCCGGCCGTACCAGGAGCGGTCGAAGATGACCGCCCGACCATGGGGCGGAATGTAGCGCCAGAAGCGCCACAGATAGGGCTGGGCGCGCTCGTTTTCGTTCGGCGCGGCCACCGGCACCACCCGATAAAAGCGTGCATCGAGCGCTTGCGTGATGCGCCGGATGGTGCTGCCCTTGCCCGCCGCGTCCATGCCTTCGAACACCACCACCAGCGAGCGCTCGCGCAGGCGCGCGTCGCGGCTGAGCAGATTCAAGCGGCCCTGCCAGCGCTCGAGCAACCGGTCGTAGCGCTCGCGCGGCAGGCGCCGGCTGTAGTCTTGCGCCCGCAGCAACGTCACGTCATCCGTGCCCGTCTCGATCACGCTGGGCGGCAGGGGCGGCGTGGGCGGGGCTGGCTTGGCCGTGTGCTGCAGCACCGACAGCAGATGCCGCCCGGCGGTCAGCTCGCGATAGCACACGTCACTGCCCTCGATCACGATCCAGGGTGCCTCGCCCAGGCTTGTCTTGCGCAACGCTTCGTCGCTGGCCTCGATGAATTCGTCGTAGTGCTTCAGGTGCTCGCGCTCGCGCGGGCCAATGCGCCACGCCGTGCGAGGGTCGGCCGCCAAATCCTTCAAGCGCCGCCTGGCTGCTTTCTTGGACAGATGGAACCAGAACTTGACCAGCACCACCCCCTCGGCCACCAGCATGCGCTCGAACTGGCGGATGCGCTCGAGCCGGTGCGCAAACCGGTCGGCGTCGTCGTCACCCATCACCCGCGCTAGGATGGGGTCGGTGTACCATGAGCCGAACAGCATGGCGATGCGCCCTTTGGGCGGCAACACCTGCCAAAAGCGCCACATCTCGGGCCAGCGGCGCTCCTCCGGCGTCATGGCATCGAACGCCTCCGTGCGGATGTGGCGCGGGTCCATCCAGGCATTGAGCGTGTTGACCGTCTCGCTGCGCCCTGCCCCATCGACACCGTTGATGAGCACCACCACCGCCCGATCGGCACGGCGCAACAGCTCATATTGGGCGTCGAGCAATGCGGCGCGCAAGGCCGGCACCTCTGCCTTGTAGGTCGCGCGATCGATGCGGTGACCGATCTCGGCCGAATCGAACATCCTCGAGCCCTCCTCTGCCCAAATGGATCTTGCTATAATACTGGTCTTTGCTGGCAAAGCCTCGTCTGCCGTGATCACCTTGTCGACGAGGAACCCTTGCCAGGCAAGCCCCGTCGGGTCTGATCTTCCCCACGTGCGGCCCCTGGCGCACTTTCGGAAACCATTGGCCAATGACCACCATCCGCGTTAAAGACAACGAACCGTTCGACGTCGCCCTGCGCCGCTTCAAGCGCACGATCGAAAAGCTGGGCCTGCTCAACGAGCTGCGCGCCCGCGAGTTCTACGAAAAGCCCACCGCCGAGCGCAAGCGCAAAAAGGCAGCCGCTATCAAGCGCCACCTCAAGCGTGTGCGCTCGCAACAGCTGCCGCAGCGCCTGTACTGAACGGGGCGCCACCCCACTCGGCTTGCGCCGACCCCCAAGCCCGCCCGAGGACGCTCCGGCGGGCTTGCGTATTGGTATCGACACCGCTGATACGGAGCGACCCTGCCATGTCTATGAAAGACCGCATCACCGACGACATGAAAGCCGCCATGCGCGCCAAAGACAGCGCGCGCCTGGGCGCCATCCGACTGCTGCTGGCCGCCATCAAGCAGAAGGAAGTGGACGAGCGCACCACGCTGGATGACGCCGGCGTCGTCGCGGTGGTGGACAAGTTGCTCAAGCAGCGCCGCGACTCGATAGCCGCCTACGAACAAGCAGGCCGCACCGATCTGGCGGACCAAGAACGCGCCGAAGCCGCCGTGCTGGAAGCCTATCTGCCCGCACGACTGGATGCCGCGGCGATTGCCGCCGCCGTCCAGAACATCGTCGCCCGTGTCGCGGCCGATTTGGGCCGCGCGCCCACGCCCACGGACATGGGCAAAGTCATGGCGCTGGCCAAAGCCGAGCTCGCCGGGCAGGCCGACATGGCGCAGGTATCCGCTGCGGTCAAGGGCGCGCTGGCTGGCTGAACCGCCCGCCCCCCACCGTCCATGACGACGGCTCCCGACCTCGCGCCCGCCGAGGCCCCGATTGGCGTCTTCGACTCCGGCGTCGGTGGCTTGTCGGTACTGCGCGAAATCCACCGCCTGCTGCCCGGCGAAGACCCCATCTACGTCGCCGACTCGGGCCATGCGCCCTATGGCGACAAGCCTCCAGCTTTCGTACAGGCGCGGGCTGAACACATCCTGCGGCAACTGCGGCGTGCGGGCTGCAAGGCGGTCGTGGTGGCCTGCAACACCGTCACGGGCCTGTCCATTCAGGCCCTGCGCGCGCAGCACCCCGGGTGGCCATTGGTGGCCATCGAGCCGGCCGTCAAACCCGCGGCTGCGCTGACGCGCAGCGGCGTCATTGGCGTGCTGGCCACGCGCAACACGGTCGCCAGCCCAGGGCTGACCCGCCTCATCGCCGAGCACGCGGCGGGTGTGCAGGTACTGCGCCAAGCCTGTCCCGGCTGGGTCGAGCGCGTCGAGCGCGGCGAACTGGACGGTCCCGATACCGAAGCGGCCGTGGCCGACCGCGTGCAACCGCTGCTGGATGCCGGTGCCGACGTCCTGGTGCTGGGCTGCACCCACTACCCGTTCTTGCTGCCCGTCATTCAACGCATCGCGGGTCCGTCCGTCGCGATCCTCGACCCCGCCCCCGCCGTGGCGCGTGAACTGGCGCGCCGGCTGACCGAAGCCGGGCTACTCAACTCCCGCCCACGAGGGGGAATGGTGCGCTTTTGGACCAGCGGGGACCTCACGCAGACCGGCACTGTGATCGCCCGGCTGTGGGGCAGCGACACACAGCCCGAGCGCTTGGTGGGGGAGAATACGGCCGAGCCCTGAGCGGATCTTTCTGGGATCCGACCTTCACGGCAGCAACCGATGCACCCGGGTAAACCGGGCGCCGGTCACAGCTTGGTCACGCACGAAATCCGCAGCCGAAGGGAAACGTCGCGTAACCCTATGATATCGTTGGTGGGTCGTGCAGGATTCGAACCTGCGACCAACGGATTAAAAGTCCGCTGCTCTACCGACTGAGCTAACGACCCCTCATTCGCGACAGCTCTCTACTGCACCGCGCGAAAGCTCACATTATAGCAACAATTTCAAGCGTTTTTGCCGCGTGAGGCGCTCAGGCATCGCTCGCGATGGCATCCATCACCCAACCCGCGGCGCACAGGCCAAAGGTAGCGGTGACCGCCACGCTAGAGCCGTAGCCGTGGCAGTTGAGCGAGCCGTCCGGCATCCCTGCCGCCATGCAGGCAGCATCGGGTGGCCGCACGGCCTCGCGGCTAAAAACCGCGGTCACCCCGATGGCACCCTGGCGCGGCGCGCCGTGCGCCTTGCGCAGGCGTTGCCGCAGCTGCGCCAGCAGGGGGTCGTGGGTGGCGAACGCGATGTCGGCGATTTCGACCTGCTCGCCCCGACGCTTGCCGCCGGCCGCGCCCACGGTCACGAACCGCACGTGCTCATCCCGGCTCCAGGCGGCCAGCGTGACTTTGGCCGCCATCTGATCGCAGGCATCGATGACGGCCAGCGGCCCCTGCATGCCTTGCTGCGCACGAGCGTGCGCCAGCAACGAGAGCCAGTTGTCGGGCGTGACGAAGTCGTCGATCGCCAGCACGTGGCAGCCGGGGTGAATGGCGGCGATACGCGCGCGCATGGCCTCGACCTTGGCCTGGCCGTAGCTGCCCTCGAGCGCATGGATCTGGCGGTTGGTGTTCGACTCGGCGATGTGATCCAGATCGATGAGGGTGATGCGCCCCACCCCACTGCGCGCGAGTGCCTCCGCGGCCCAAGAACCGACACCGCCGATGCCGACGACGATCACGTGGGCGTCGAAGATGCGCTGCGCCCCACCCGGCCCGTACAGTCGACGCAAGCCGCCAAAGCGGCGTTCGAAGTCAGCCGCGCCCTGTCCGATCTCGGTGGCAGACGGCTCGGCGCTCACTCGCGTTCCAACAACCACAGCTGGAGCCGCAGACCTGCGACGGCACCCAGCAGGATACCTGCGAAGGCCACGACACTGGTCAGGCTCAGCGTCGAGACACCGGACAAGCCCTGCCCAATGGTGCAGCCCATGGCGGTGACACCGCCCACCCCCATGCACAGCGCCCCCACCAGATGCAGCGCGGTGTCACGCGTGCCCGCGAAGCCCTCCCAACGGAAGGTGCGCGTGGCCAGTGCGTGTGCCAGCGCCCCGGCCACCACACCCAGAACCGAGACCACGCCGAGACTCAGCACCTTGTTTTGGTCGCTGAAATAGATCAACCAGTCCAGCGTATAGGCCATGGGGGCGGTGAAGGTGAGCGCCTCCATGCGACCGCTGTTGGTGGCCACGAAGACGGGCTCCAGCGTCTCGGGGTGCTCGGGCACGAAGCCCAAATGTCCCGTCACCCACCACATGGCCACGACGGTGGCGCCGATGCCCAGACCGGCGAGCCACGCCTGGGACGAGCGGCGCACGCCGTCATCCCAAGCCGCCCAAACGATGAGCGCAAACCCCACACCGACACCGATCCAAAGGGCTGCCGTGGCCGACCAACCCAGGTGCGCTGCCAGCCAGAGCGACAGCGGACTGCCGGGCTGCATCTCGAACGCGACCCGATCCACCGTGCGATCCCGCAGCACGGCGGTGATGCCGCGCAGCGTCGCAAACGCCGCCACGCCCATGACGAAAAACACGACGACGGACTTCAGGCTCCCCCCGCCGATGCGCACCAGCGTCTTGCTACCGCACCCAGACCCCAGCACCATCCCAAAGCCGAACAGCGCGCCACCGACGAGGGCCGACAGCCAAATCACGCGCCCGCTGTAGTAAATGGTTTGTGTGGGGTCGATCCACCCGAGTGCGGCCATGCCATGAAACCCCACCATGGCCACGCCAATGGCCATGATCCACATGCGCATGCGCGTCCAGTCGCCCATGTTGACGATGTCGCTGACCGCGCCCATGGTGCAAAAGTGGGTGCGGTGCGCGATGGCACCAAACAGGGCCGAGACGGCGAACGCTGCCCCGAGAACGGTGTGGTACAGGGATTGAAAAGCCGCGGAATCCATGGTGTTGCGCTCGGTAGAGGGCCAGATTCTACGGCCCCACGTCCGGCGCCGCGCTGCGCCATGGCCGCGCGGGCGGCAAGGGCGTCAGCGCAGACGCGCCAAGCGGTCGCGTGCGGTGGCCGCGGCCTCGGAGTCGGGGTAGCGCGCGACGAGTGCCTGCCACGTGGCGCGCGCCGCTTTCGCGTCCTTGAGCTCGAGCTGACAACTGGCCACGGCCAGCATCGCCTCGGGCGCCCGCGGGTGTTTGGGAAACTGCTCCAGCAGCCGCTGGTAGCTCTGGATGGCGGCGGCGTAGTCGCGTGCCGCATACAGCGCATTGCCGCGCCAGTACAGGGCCAGGGGAGCGTAGCCGCTGTCGGGATAGCGTGCCAGAAAGCTCGCGTAGGCCTGCGCCGCGCGGGCGAACTCGGAGGCCCGCAGGGCGGCCATCGCGGCCTCGAACGCCGCCTTCTCGTCCGGGCGGGCGGTGAACTCGACCCCCTCGACGCTGACCTTGATGGGCTCCAGTGCGCGCAGCCGCTCATCGAACGCCGCTAGGGCGTCGCGCTGCTGGCGCTGGACGTCGGCCACGTCGCGCGCCAGGCGCTCCTGCTGGCCGCGCAGTTCGGCCAACTCGCGCCGCAGCGCCTCGATTTGGTTGACCACGTCGAGCGTGCCCCGCCGCGCGGCGTCGCCACCGGCGCGCAGCTCCTGCAACTGGCGCTCGGCGGCTTCGAGCGCTTGGCGTTGGGTCTCCAGCGTCTGGCGCTGTGCCTCGAGCCGAGCGCGCAAATCCAGAATGGCGCGCCGCGCCTCGTCGTCGCTGAAAATCGCATGGGCGGGCGTGGCGACGGCGAGCCAAACCGCGGCCAGCGCACCCGCCGCGGCACCGCGCAGGCCGCAACCCGAAAAGCGCGAACGCATCATGGCCATCTTCACCGGTATTGCAGCTCGACGCGGCGGTTGCGGCTCCACACCGCTTCACCGCTACCCTCGACCGCGGGTTTTTCTTTGCCGTAGCTGACCGCCTCCATCTGCGACTCTTGCACACCGAGCAGCGCGAGAGCACGGCGCACGGCGTCGGCGCGTTTTTGGCCCAGGGCCAGGTTGTATTCGCGTGTGCCGCGCTCGTCGGTGTGGCCTTCCAGCACCACGCGGCGCTGGCGGTCGGCATTGAGGAAACGCGCGTGCGCCTCCAGCGTCGCCATGTACTCCGGCTTGACCGTGTACGAGTCGAAGTCGAAGTAGATGACGCGCTCGACGTTGGCGGGCGGCTGGGCCTGTCCGGGCTGTGAGGTTTGCACCGGCACCACGGTGCGGCCGTCCACGGAGGCACCCGCCGCGCCCGAGCCCGCGCCTGCACCCGCCGCACCGGCCGGACTCACGGGCGTTGGCGTGCGGTCGGTGACCGGCGCTGCTTCATCAAGCTTGACGCTGGAGCAGCCCGCCAGTACGGCAGCCGCCAGCAGGGCGGCGCCCAGACGGGGAATCGGGAAAAGACGAACCGTGGTGGACAGAGATTTCATGGCCGAAACAGTGGATGGGAAGGGAACAAGTGAAACGGAAAAAAATCAGCAGATCACGCGGGGAACGGCCCCCAGTCGGGCTCACGCACGTTGCCGCTGGCAGCCAGTCGCGTTTTGATGCGACCGTCGAGCGTGGTCGTCATCAGCGACTCGCGGCCCTGCACCCGGGTGGCATACATGATGAGGCGTCCGTTGGGGGCAAAGCTCGGGCTCTCGTCGGCGGCGGTGTCGGTCAACGACGTGACGGTACCGCTGGACAGGTCCATGAGCCGCAGCCGGAAAGCGTCCCCGATGCGAGAAACGAATGCCAAGTGCCGCCCGTCGGGGCTGACCGCGGGCGAGACGTTGTAGCTGCCCTCGAAGGTGACGCGCGTGACCTCGCGTCCGTCGGGGGTCATGCGGTAGATCTGCGGCGAGCCCCCGCGGTCGCTGACGAAATAGACCGCCTTGCCGTCGGGCGCGAACGCGGGTTCGGTGTCGATGCCGCCCGTTTGCGTGATGCGTTGCGGCGCGCCGCCGTCGAGGTCGAGCGCGTAGATCTGCGAGCTGCCGGCCAGCGTGAGCGTGGCGTACAGCCGACGCCCGTCGGGCGACCAGGCGGGCGCGCTGTTGGAGCCCCGAAAACTCGCCAACAGCCGCCGGCGACCGGTGGCGATGTCGTGCGCATAAATCACAGGCTTGAGCGCCTCGAAAGAGACGTACGCCAACTGCGCGCCATTGGGCGACCAGGCGGGCGAGATGATGGGCTCACGGCTCGTCAAGGCGGGCTGGGCGTTCTCGCCGTCGGCATCGGCCACCCACAGCTGGTGGCGCTCGCCGTTTTTGCTGACATAGGCGATGCGGGTGGAAAAGACCCCACGCTCGCCAGTGAGCTTCTCGTACACGTAGTCGGCGATGCGGTGCGCGGCCAGGCGCAGGTCGGCCGCGCCCACGGGATAGCTCAGTCCCCCCAGGTCGGTGCCGCGCACCGCGTCCCACAACCGGAACCGCACGTCGAACCGTCCGTCGGCCAGCCGACGGACGCTGCCGGTGAGCAGGGCATCCGCTCCCTGACTACGCCAGGGCGCGAGATCGGGCCGGGCCATCTCGTCCAGCACCGTGGTGCCACCCGGCAATTGGCGCAACTGCCCGCTGCGCACCAGATCGGCCGCGACGATGGCCGCCACGTCCTGCGGCAGGCCCGCGGGCACGGCAAATGGCGCCACGGCAAATGGAATCTGCGGCACGCCCACGCCGGTGACCTCGACACGAAACTGGGCGCGTGCCAAGCCGCTGACTGCCGCCAGCGTACCGGCGGCAGTCATGGCCAACCAACGGCGGCGCGTGGGCCCCAGGCAGCAGGACGGCAGCGGGCTTGCCGGTGGGCGAAACGACGCTCCAACGAACGAGGAATGGATGGACGTCATGAACAAGCAAACGAAGCTAAAAAACGACGGCCCGCGTGCCTGCGGCGCGCAGTGGCGAGGCCACGGTCGATAATACCGGAACGCGGATGACGATCCTGGGTGGGTCGCACCGCCAAGAAAGTTCCCGCCCCTGCCTGGGCATCCGATCCGCTCGACCTTGCCGAACCCGACTCCGGACCCCCAAACCACCGTGCCCCCTGCGGCCTCGCAAACCATGGCGCGGCGCCTGTGGCGGCTGTGGCCATACTTCCGCCCGGCGCGCGCAGGGCTGGTCATGGCGGTCGTGGGCGCGCTGCTGGCGGCGTTGACCGAACCGGCCATCCCTGCGCTGCTCAAGCTGCTACTCGACGAGGGTTTCATCGGCGGCGGTCTGCCCCTGTGGTCGGTGCCAGTGGCCCTCATCGGTCTGTTTGCGGTGCGCGGGGCGGCCACATTCGTGGCGCAATACGGCCTGGCCTACACCGCCAACGGCGGCATGCTGGCGCTGCGGCAAGCGATGTTCGAGCGCCTGGGTGAGGCCGACTTGCGCCTGTTTGCGGATCAAAACGCCAGCCGTCTTTCCAACACCGTGGTCTACGAAGTGCAAAACGGCGCGGCGCAATTGGTCGGCGCGCTGCTGACGCTGGTGCGCACGGTGTTGACGATCGCCGCGCTGCTGGCCTATTTGCTGTGGCTCAACTGGCAGCTCACGCTGATCGTGCTGGCGATGTTTCCGCCCCTGTCGTGGGGCATGAAGGCGCTGTCGCGGCGGCTGTACCAAGTCACGCGGCGCAGCCAGCAAGCCACCGACGAGTTGGCCTACGTGGTGGAAGAAAACGTGCTGGCGCACCGCATGGTGCGGCTGCATGGCGCCCAAGCGCAGCAAGAGCGCCGCTTTGCCGGGCTCAACCGGGCGCTGCGTTCGCTGGCGCTCAAGAGCACGGTGGCCGCCGCGGCCATGACGCCGCTGTCGCAAATCCTGGCTGCCACGGCGCTGTCGGCCGTCATCATGGTGGCGCTGCACCAGGCCGCCGGCGGCGTGTCGGTGGGCAGCTTCGTCGGGTTCGTGACGGCGATGCTGATGCTCATCACCCCGATCCGGCAGTTGGCCGACATCGCGACCCCGATCACGCGCGGGCTGGCGGCGCTGGAGCGCGGCATCGAACTCATCGAGCACGCGCCGGCCCAGCACGGCGGCGGCCACGATGGCGGACGCGCGCGCGGTCGCCTCACGCTGGAGGAGGTGTGGGTGCGGTTTGCGGGGCGGCCGGGGGCGGCGCTGCGCGGCGTGTCGCTCGACATCGCGCCCGGTGAGGTGGTGGCACTGGTTGGCCCCTCCGGGGCGGGCAAGACGACGCTGGTCAACCTGTTGCCGCGCTTCGTGTCCCCCAGCCGGGGGGTGGTCCGGCTGGACGGCGTGGATGTGCGCGACTGGGACTTGCGCAGCCTGCGTCGACAGTTTGCGATGGTCAGCCAGGACGTCGTCATGTTCAACGACACGGTGCTGGCCAACGTGGCGCTGGGCGACGACCATCCCGACGAGCAACGCGCACGGGCGGCGCTGGAGGCGGCCAACCTGGGCGACTGGTGGACGACGCTGCCACAGGGCCTGCATACGGTGGTGGGCCACAACGCGGCGCAACTCTCCGGCGGGCAGCGTCAGCGGCTGGCGATTGCGCGCGCCCTCTACAAAGATGCCCCGGTACTGATTTTGGACGAAGCGACCTCGGCCCTGGATAACGAATCCGAACGCCTGGTGCAGGAGGCGCTGGCCCGCCTGATGGCGGGCCGCACGACATTGGTCATCGCGCACCGCCTCTCGACCATCGAGCACGCCGACCGCATCGTCGTGCTGGAAGAGGGCCGCATCGTCGAGCAGGGTACCCACACCGAGCTGCTGGCCACCGGGGGCCTGTACGCGCGGCTGCATGCGCGGGGGCGTGCGGGCTGGATCGACGACGGCGAGAGCGGGACCGAACCCGAAACCTGACCCCGCCGCGACCGGGTGCGGGCAGCGCCTACAACAGCACGATGTCGTATTGCTCCTGCGTCATGCCGCTTTCGCTCTGCAACGAGATGGGCTTGCCGATGAAGTCCGACAGGCCCGCGAGGTGGGCGCTTTCCTCGTCCAGGAAACGCTCGATCACCTGCGGCGCGGCGATGATGCGGAACTCACGCGGATCGAACGCACGCGCCTCGCGCAAGATCTCGCGCAAGATGTCATAGCACACGGTGCGCGTGGTGCGCACCCGCCCGCGCCCGCCGCACGCGGGGCACGGCTCGGTCAGCATTTGCGCCAGCGACTCGCGCGTGCGCTTGCGCGTCATCTCCACCAGCCCCAACTGCGAAAACCCGCCGATCATGGTCTTGACCCGATCGCGCGCGAGCTGCTTGCGCAGCTCGGCCAGCACCGCCTCGCGGTGGTCGTCGCGCACCATGTCGATGAAGTCGATGACGACGATGCCGCCCAGGTTGCGCAATCGCAACTGGCGCGCGATCGCTTGCGCCGCCTCCAGGTTGGTGCGAAAGACGGTGTCGTCGAAATTGCGCGCGCCGACGAAGCCACCGGTGTTGACATCGATGGTGGTCAGCGCCTCGGTCTGGTCGAACACCAGATAGCCGCCGGACTTCAGATCGACGCGCCGCCCCAGCGCGCGTTCGATCTCGTCGTCGACGTGGTAGGGCTCGAAAATGGGCCGCTCGCCGCGGTACAGCACCAGCCGCTCGGCCACCTGCGGCGTGAACTCCTGCGCAAACGCCTGCAGTGCGGCAAACTGCTCGCGCGAGTCGACCTGGATCGAGCGCGTCTGCGGCCCGGCCAGGTCGCGCAGCACGCGCTGCGTCAGGCTCAGCTCCTCGTACAGCAGCGCGGGCGGCGCCACCTGCACCGCGCGCTCGCGGATGCGGGCCCAGGTTTTGCGCAGGTAGGCGATGTCGTCGGCCAGCTCCTCGTCGCTGGCGTCTTCGGCGTTGGTGCGCAAAATGAACCCACCGCCGCCCTCGCCCGCCAGGGTCAGCAGGCGCTGGCGCAGGGCCTCGCGTTGCACGTGCGGGATTTTTTGCGACACGCCGATGTGCGCGTCGTGCGGCAAAAAGACCAGCAGCCGTCCGGCGATGCTGATCTGGGCGGTCAGGCGCGCGCCCTTGCTGCCGATCGGGTCCTTGAGCACCTGCACCAGGATCGACTGCCCCTCGAAGACCTGCCGCTCGATGGGCGGGACGGCGCCTGTCTCGGTCTCACCGGTGCGCCCGCCCCCGTGGCGGGCCTGAATCTGCGGCAACAAGTCCGCCACGTGCAAAAAGGCGGTGCGCTCCAGCCCGATGTCGATGAACGCCGACTGCATGCCCGGCAACACGCGCTGCACGCGCCCGACGTAAATGTTGCCCACGAGGCCACGCTCGAGCGAGCGCTCGAGCCACACTTCCTGCACCGCGCCCTGCTCGATGAGCGCGACGCGGGTTTCTTGCGGCGACCAGTTGATGAGGATGTCGTGCGAGGCCATCATGGCGCATCAGCTTACAGCAGGCGCAGGCCAGCGCGGCGCAGCAGTTCGGCGGTTTCGTAGGCGGGCAGGCCCATGATGCCGGTGTAGCTGCCCTGGATGCGCCGCACCCACAGACCAGCCAGCCCCTGGATGCCGTAGGCGCCCGCTTTGCCGAACGGCTCCCCCGTCGCGACGTAGGCGTCGATTTCCTCGGCCGACAAGGGCTTGAAGGTGACCGTGGAGCGGTTCACGGCGAGCGCCTCGCGCCCCGCCCAGGCGAGCGCCACCGCGGTGAGTACCTGGTGACGGCGCCCCGACAGGCGCTGCAACAGGCGCGTCGCGTCGGCGGCATCCGCAGGCTTGCCCAAAATGTCGCCGCCATCGGCCACGGTGGTGTCGGCGCACAGCACCACACCGGGCGGCCAGCCGCGCTGGCGGCGCCGCGCCTCGGCCGCGCGCAGCTTCAGCCGGGTGACCCGGCGCACGTACGCCAGCGGGGCCTCGCCGGGCAAGACACCTTCGAGCACCTCGGCGTCTTCGCTGGCGTCGGGCAACAGCGGCACGCAGGTCACCCCCCACTGTTCGAGCAGCGCCCGCCGTCGCGGGCTTTGCGAAGCGAGATAGACCCAGGGCCGACCGTCGGCGGGAAGCGAGGGAGGGACGTGGCTCATTCGCGGTGGTAGGGGTGTCCGGTGTTGATGGACCAGGCCCGGTAGAACTGCTCGATGAGCAGCACGCGCGCCAGGGCATGCGGTAACGTCAGGTCCGACAGGCGCAGCCGCCAGCGGGCGGCCTGCCGCAGCCCCGGGTCCAGCCCGTCGGGGCCGCCGATGACGAACGCGACGTCGATGCCGTCGAGTTGCCACTGGCGCAGGCGCGCGGCCAGCTCGACCGTGGTGCAGCGCTCGCCGCGCTCATCCAGCACGACCAGCCGGGCCCCCTTGGGGCAGGCCGCCTCCAGCCGCTGGCGCTCGGCCGCCATCAGGGCCTCGGGGGCCTTGCCGCCGCCGCGCGGCTCTGCCTTGACAGTGCGCAGGTGCATGCGCACCTCGGGTGGCAAGCGCCGGGCGTAGTCCTCATAGGCCGCTTCGGCCCAGTCCGGCAGGCGCTGTCCCACCGCCAGCAGGTGCCACTTCATGCCGCGTCGTCGGCCACCCGGCGGCGGCGCCGAGGCGCTGCGGCAGGGGTGGCTTCGGCCGCGGCCCGCGGCGCCGCCGACGGCGGCGCCTTGCGCAGGCGCACCGGCTTGCCGCCCCAGATTTCCTCCAGCCGGTAATACTGCCGGATGGCGGGCTGCATCACGTGCACCACGGCCTGGCCACAGTCCACGATGATCCACTCGCCATTGTCCTCCCCTTCGACGCGGGGTTTGGCAAACCCGGCTTCGGCCACCTTGTCGCGCACGCTCGCGGCCAGCGCCTTGGTTTGGCGATTGGACGTGCCGCTGGCGATGATGACGCGCTCGAACAGCGGCGTGATGGCTTCGGTGTTGAACACCTGGATGTCTTGCGCCTTGACGTCTTCGAGGCCATCGACGATGGCGCGCTGGAGTTTGCGAATCTGGCGTTGGGCAGCGGTTTCGGTCATGGAGTCAAGCAGTGGAGTCGGACGGCCCGCCCGTGGCGCGGTAGAGCCCGTGTTCGGAAATATACCGCGCCACGGCGGGCAGCACCAGCGCCGCGGCCGCGTTCCCCGCGTCACCCGCCTGCCAGCGGGCGCGCAGCGCCGTGGCGCTGAGGTCGATGGGGGGCAAGCGCAGCGGCACGAATGGCAGGCCCACAGCCGCCAGGTCGGGCAAGGCCGCCCCAACCCCCGCCAGCGGCCGGTTGGCCACCGCCACGGTGGCCAGGCGCAGAATGTCTTCCCAACGGTGCCAAGTGCGCAGGGCCAACCACTGGTCGGCCCCGACCACCAGATACAACTGTGCCTGCGGGTATTCGGCGTGCAGCCCGCACAGCGTGTCGATGGTGTAGGTGGGGCCGCTGCGCCGGGTTTCGCGCGCATCGATGGACACCCGCGCCAGGTCGCCGAAGGCCAGCTCGCACATCGCCAGCCGGTGCTCGGCCGCCGTTAGCGGCCGCGTCTTGTGCCACGCCTGCCCGGTCGGCACGATCAGCAGCCGATCCAGCGCCAACTGGTGCAACGCCGCCTCGGCCACGGCGCGGTGGGCACGGTGCGGCGGGTCAAACGCGCCGCCAAACACGCCGATACGCGGCGGCGCGGGCGCTGCGTCGGCGGCCGTCACAGCCAGTCCCGGCGCACCAAGAATTCGGTCAGCAACCGGTGCTCGGGCGTGCCGGGCTGCGGCCGCTCGTCATACGCCCAGCGCACCAGCGGCGGCATGGACAGCAGAATCGATTCGGTGCGCCCGCCCGACTGCAGGCCAAAGTGCGTGCCGCGGTCCCACACCAGGTTGAACTCGACATAGCGGCCGCGCCGGTAGAGCTGGTGCTGGCGCTCGCGCTCGCCCCAGGGCATGTCCTTGCGCCGCTGCACGATGGGCAGGTAGGCGTGCAAAAAGGCGTCGCCGACGGCGCGCGTCATGGCAAAGCCGCCCTCGAAGCCGAGTTCCGAGAAGTCGTCGTAGAAGATACCGCCGATGCCGCGCTGCTCGCCGCGGTGGCGCAGGCAGAAGTAGTCGTCGCACCAGGCTTTGAAGCGCGGGTACTTGTCGGCACCGAACGGCGCCAGCGCCTGCGCGCAGATACGGTGGAAATGCCGCGCGTCCTCTTCAAAACCGTAGTAAGGCGTGAGGTCCATGCCGCCGCCAAACCAGCTCACCGGCTCGCCGCCGCCCACGGGGCGGGCGGTGATCATGCGCACGTTCATGTGCACCGTGGGCACGTAAGGGTTGCGCGGGTGAAAGACCAACGACACGCCCAGTGCCTCGAACGGCGCGCCCGCCAGTTCGGGCCGGTGCTGCGTGGCCGAGGGTGGCAATTTCGGGCCACTGACATGCGAGAACCCGCAGCCCGCGCGCTCGAATACCGCGCCACCCTCCAGAATCTGGGTCACGCCATTGCCCTGCAGCGGCTCGCCGGGCGCTTTCTCCCAGGCGTCGGACAGAAAGGATCGGCCATCGATCTCCGCGATGGCGCTGGTGATGCGCTGCTGCAATCCGAGCAGGTATTCGCGCATCTGGGAAACGGGCTCGAGGGCCATGGATTTGCCTCCTGCCGACGGCGACGCGCCGGCGCTTGCCTTCAGCCGACCGCGCGCGCCAGCGCCCGGTGGCCGATGTCACGGCGGTACTGCATGCCGTCGAAGGCGACCCCGCGCACCAAGGCGTAGGCGCGCTCGCGCGCCGCGGCGACGTCCGCGCCCAGCGCCGTCGCGCACAGCACCCGCCCACCGCTGGTCACCAACCGGTCGCCTTGCAGCGCGGTGCCGGCGTGAAACACCACCGCATCGTCCGTGTCGACGGGCAGCGCGGTGATCGCGTCGCCCTTGCGCGGCGCCTGCGGATACCCCGCCGCAGCCACCACGACGCCCAGGGCGACGCGCGGATCCCACTCCAGCGTCACCGTGTCGAGCCGCCCTTCGGTCGCGGCGAGCAGTGCCTCGACCAAATCGGTGCGCAGCCGCATCAGAATGGGCTGCGTCTCGGGGTCACCCATGCGGCAGTTGAACTCCAGCGTCTTGACCGAGCCGTCGGGCGCGACCATCAACCCGGCGTAGAGGAAGCCGGTGTATGGCACGCCCTCGGCCGCCATCGCGCGCACCGTGGGCTCGATGACCTCGCGCAGGGCGCGCTCGTGCACCGCGGGCGTGACCACGGGCGCGGGCGAGTACGCCCCCATGCCACCCGTGTTGGGCCCAGCGTCACCGTCGAGCAGGCGCTTGTGGTCCTGGCTGGTGGCCAGCGGCAGCACGTGTTCGCCGTCCACCAGCACGATGAAGCTGGCTTCCTCGCCGATCAGGTATTCCTCGATAACGACGCGCGCGCCCTCGGCGTTGTGCTGCACGCCCAGCCGGTTGTCCACCAGCATGAAGTCGATCGCCTCGTGCGCCTCGGCGGCGGTCATGGCCACCACCACGCCCTTGCCCGCGGCCAGGCCATCGGCCTTGACGACGATGGGCGCACCCACACGATCCACATAGGCGTGCGCCGCCGCAGGGTCGGAGAAGGTTTCGTGCCGCGCCGTGGGAATGCCGTGGCGCTGCATGAACGCCTTGGCGAACGCCTTGGAGCTCTCCAGCCGCGCAGCCGCTTGTGTCGGACCAAAGATGCGCAGGCCCGCGGCCCGAAACGCATCGACGATGCCGGCGGCCAGCGGCGCCTCGGGGCCGACGACCGTCAGGCCGATGCGGTTGGCCAGCGCCCAATCGCGCAAGGCCGCCACGTCGGTGAGGGGCACGTTGACCAGTTGCGCGTCGCGGGCGGTACCCCCGTTGCCCGGGGCCACGTACACCTGCTCGGCACGCGGCGATTGCTTGAGTTTCCACGCCAGCGCGTGCTCGCGGCCGCCACTGCCGACGACCAAGACCCGAATCCGTTCGCTCATTCCGGCAATTCCGCGTTGTGGAAGACGTCCTGCACGTCGTCCAGGTCTTCCAGGGCGTCGAGGAGTTTTTGCATGCGCACCGCGTCTTCACCCGTGAGCACGACGGTGTTGGTGGGGCGCCAAGTGACTTCGGCCATGGCCGGGGTGAGACCCGCGGCCCGCAGCGCATCGCGCACCGCTTCGAACTGACCGGGCGCGGTCAGCACCTCGATCGAGCCGTCGTCCTGCGTCAGCACATCGTCCGCACCGGCTTCGATGGCCACCTCCATCACCTTGTCCTCGGACGTGCCAGGCTCGAACACCAGTTGGCCACAGTGCTGGAACTGAAACGCCACCGATCCCTCGGTGCCCAGATTGCCGCCGTGCTTGGAAAAGGCGTGCCGCACCTCGGCCACCGTGCGCACGCGGTTGTCGGTCATGCAGTCGACGATGACGGCCGCGCCACCGATGCCGTAGCCCTCGTAGCGCACCTCCTCGTAGCTGACCCCCTCCAGGTTGCCAGTGGCCTTGTCGATGTTGCGCTTGATGGTGTCGGCCGGCATGTTGGCGGCCTTGGCCTTTTCGATCGCCAGCCGCAGGCGCGGATTGGCGGCCGGGTCGCCGCCGCCCTGGCGGGCGGCGATCATGATTTCACGCACCACCCGCGTCCAGATGCGCTGGCGCTTCTCGTCCTGGCGCGCCTTGCGGTGCTGGATATTGGCCCACTTGGAATGTCCTGCCATGCAAACCTCGTTGGTTCCGTCTCGGTGACCGGCTCGGGCGCCGGTCGTCCTCCTGCGGTATTCTACGCGCCGGGGTCCGTGTGGCCCACTACCCCTCTTCGCTCCCCCCTGCCCCGCTGCACCATGACCGATACCATCCTGCTTGCCCGCCGCGACGCCATCGAATGCCACCTGCGTCTGGACAAAGCCAACCGCCACGGTTTGGTCACCGGCGCGACTGGCACCGGCAAGACCGTCACGCTGCAAACGCTGGCGGAAGGGTTTTCTCGCCACGGCGTGCCCGTCTTCATGGCCGATGTCAAGGGCGACCTGACCGGCATCAGTCAGCCCGGACGCATCGAGGGCAAGCTGGCGCAGGTGCTGGCCGAACGCGGCATCCCGGCGCCCGAACCGGCCGCGTGCCCGGTGACGCTGTGGGACGTCTTCGGCCAGCAGGGCCACCCGGTGCGCGCCACCATTTCGGACATGGGCCCGCTGCTGCTGGCGCGCATGCTGGGCCTCAACGAGACGCAGACCGGGGTGCTCAACCTGGTGTTCAAAATCGCCGACGACCAGGGCCTGCTGTTGCTGGACCTGAAAGACCTGCGTGCCATGTTGCAACACGTGGGCGACCACGCGCGCCAGTACACCACGCAGTATGGCAACATCAGCGCCGCCAGCGTGGGCGCCATCCAGCGCGGGTTGCTGGCGCTGGAGCAGCAGGGCGCAGACCGCTTCTTCGGCGAGCCGATGCTCGATATCGCCGACCTGATGCAGACGGTGGATGGCCGCGGCGTGGTCAACATCCTGGCGGCCGATCAACTGCTGCACGCGCCGCGCCTGTATGGCACCTTCTTGCTGTGGCTGCTGTCGGAGCTGTTCGAGACGCTGCCCGAGGTGGGCGACGTCGACAAACCCAAGCTGGTGTTCTTTTTCGACGAAGCGCACCTTCTGTTCGACGACGCGCCCAAGGTGCTGGTCGAGCGCATCGAGCTGGTCGTGCGGCTGATCCGCTCCAAAGGCGTCGGGGTGTTTTTCGTCACCCAGAATCCGCTCGACATCCCAGACAGCATCCTGGGCCAGTTGGGCAACCGGGTGCAGCACGCGCTGCGCGCTTTCACCCCGCGCGATCAAAAGGCGGTCAAGGCGGCCGCGCAAACCATGCGCCCCAAACCCGGGTTGGACCTCGAGGCTGCCATCACGGAACTGGGCGTGGGCGAGGCGCTGGTCAGCCTGCTCGACGCCAAGGGCCGCCCCAGCGAGACCGAGCGCGTCTGGGTGCTGCCCCCCGCCAGCCGCCTGGGCCCGGTGACGCCGCCGGAGCGACAAGCGTTGCTACGCAGCTCGCTGGTGGCCGGCGTGTACGAGCAAACCATCGACCGCGAAAGTGCGTACGAGCGCTTGCGCGCAACCCATGCAGCCCCCGCCGCCGATGCGCCAGCAGCCGCCAGCGCCACGGGAGGGCTTGGCGGCGCGGTCGGCGAGCTGCTGTTTGGGCGCACCGGGCCACGCGGTGGCCAGACCGATGGCCTGGTACAGACGGTGGTCAAGACCGCGGTGCGTCAAGTCGGGGCACAACTCGGGCGGCAACTGGTGCGCGGCTTGCTGGGCGGCCTGGTCGGCGGCAGCACGCGGCGACGTTGAGCCGTGCAACAGCGTGGGGCTGCGGGTTTGTGCGCAGCCCGCACCGGTGGGCGGGGCCGTACACTCGGGAGGTGCGCATTTCCACACGACGAGGAGACCCCCACCCATGACTGGCTGGCTGACCTGGATCGGTTGGACTCTGGCCGCCATTCTGGGTGTCGGCTGGTGGCGTGCCCGGCAAGCACAGCAAAGCACGCAACGGCTGTTGGCGCAGGAGCGGCAATGGGCCCTCGACCTGTTCGACCGGCTCGGTATCGCGCACTGGCGCCGCAACCTCGACACGCAGGAGCTGTGGTGGTCGGCCGTTTTTCGGCGCATGCACGGCATCGCCCCGGACGAACCTGCGGAGCGCCAGCGGTCGCTGCGCCAACTGGTGCCCGAGGACCGCGCCCGGGTCAACCAGGCACTGGAAGACGCCTATGCCGCAGGCGGCGGCGAGACCGGCTATCGCATCCAGCAACCCGACGGGCGCATCACCCACCACATGCTGCGCATCGTCGTCACGCAGGAGCCCGCCACGGGGCAGCGCATCGCGTTTGGCGTCAATCTCGACATCACCGAGCGCGTGCGGCTGGAGGCCGAATTGCGCGAGCGTACCGCCTACTTGGAAGCGATCGTGCAGCACCTGCCCATGGGCTTGAGTGTTTTCGACCGCGACCTGCGTCTGCGTGTGTGGAACCAGGCTTTCGGGCAGGTGCTCGGCCTGCCGCCCGCATTGCTGCGCGAAGGCGTGGATTTCGCCGACCTGATCCGCGTGCCGGCTCAGCGCGGCGAGTACCCGGGAGAGGACCCCGAGGCCGCCGTAGCCCGGCGGCGCGAGCTGGCGCTGGAATTTCGCCCCCACCGACTAGAGCGCACCCGCCCCAATGGACGCACGCACCTGGTCATTGGTGAGCCGATCGTGCGCGACGGCCAAACCGTGGGTTTCGTGACCACCTATACCGACATTACCGAACAAAAGCAGGAGCGCGAACGCCTGGCACAGGCGCTCGATATCCTGCGCACCCTGGTGGACAACATCCCTGCCGGGGTATCGATGGTCGACCGTGAGTTGCGTATGCAAGTCTGGAACGAGCGGCTACTAGAGCTGTTGGATCTTCCGCGCGAGCTGATGCAGCAGCCCGGCGTGACATTGGTCGACGTGCTGCGCTACAACATCGAACGCGGCGAATACGGTCCGCAGCCCGACCCCGAAGCCGCCCTGGCCCAGATGCGGGAACGCGCGCTGCGCTTCGAGCCGCATGAGTTCGAGCGCGTACGCCCCAACGGACGCGTGCTGCACATCCGCGGCCAGCCGCTGGCCACGGGCGGCTTTGTGACCATCTATACCGACGTCACCGAGCGACGCGCGGCGCAAGACGCGATCGAGCGCCTGGCACGCACCGACGCGCTGACTGGCCTGACCAACCGGCACGCGCTGCCGGTGGCCCTGGAGCAGGCGCTGCGCGGTGCCGAGCGCGACGGGCGGCCGCTGGCGGTATTGTTCATCGACCTGGATCGCTTCAAGGCGGTCAACGACTCACTTGGCCACGAGGCCGGCGACCAAGTGCTGATGGAAGCGGCGCGGCGCTTGCGCGCGCGGGTGCGGGCCAGCGATGTCGTCGCACGCATCGGCGGCGACGAGTTCGTCGTCGTGCTCACCGGCATGCAGGACGAAGCGGACGGCGCACAAGTGGCGCTGCAAATCGTGCAAACCCTGTCCGAGCCGTTCGTCGTGCCCGATGGCGCGGGCGGGACGCAGCGCGCCTACCTGACCCCCTCGATCGGTATCGCGCTGGCACCACGCGACAGCCGCGAGCCCGGTGAACTGCTGCGCCTGGCCGATATCGCGATGTACCACGCCAAGCACGACGGCGGGGCGGGCTGGTGCTACTTCACGCCCTCGATGAACGAGTCGGTGCGGCACCGCATCGAGCTGGAAGGTCGGCTGCGCGAGGCCATCGCGCACGACACGCTGGAGCTGCACTACCAGCCCATCCACGGTTTGCGCCCCGGGCTGCCGTTGCTAGGCTTCGAGGCCCTGCTGCGCTGGCCGCAGGCCAATGGCGAGCAGCTACCACCCGCCACGTTCGTCCCGGTGGCCGAACAGTCGGCCGATCTCATCGAGGCGCTCGGCCGCTGGGTGTGCACGACCGTGGCCCGCCAGCGCCGGCGCTGGCGGCAACACCACCCCGAGCTGGCGCTGACCTGGAGCATCAACCTCTCGGCAAGGCAGTTCGACCGCCCAGGGCTGGCCGAGCGTATCCGCGATGCCATCACCGCTGGCGACCCCGACCCCGCCGATCCCGACCAGCCCCTGCGGGGCTTCGAGTTCGAGATCACCGAGGGCGCGATGATGCGCGACCCAGTGCGCGCCGAGGCCGAACTGTCGCGCCTGCGGACCTGGGGTGCGCACGTGGCGATCGACGATTTCGGCACCGGCTACTCGTCGCTGGCATACCTGAAACACTTGCCAATCGACCGCCTCAAGATCGACCGTGCCTTCGTGCGTGACCTGGACCGCGACAGCGACGACGCGGCCATCGTCGCCGCCGCCATCACCATGGCGCGGCAGCTGGGTCGGCAATCCGTGGCCGAGGGCGTCGAAACCCCCGCCCAGCTGCGCGCCTTGCACGCCTTGGGGTGCGACGCGGTGCAAGGGTTCGGCTTGGCGCGGCCCATGCCGGCGCTGCACGCCTGGGCGTATGTGCAGCAGTGCGCCGGCGGCATGCACGCGGACCTGTGGGGCACGGTGGATCAGGCGTCTTCCGCCGCCAGCGACGCAGCGTAGTCCGCCACGGCCCGCAAAATGCCGGTGGCGCGCGGATCGCCCCGTGCGGCGGCCTCTTGCGCCAGCCGTTCGACACGTTGCTGGTAGCCTGGCAAAGGCACGACACAGCGCGTACGACAATGCGCGCGCCAGCACTCGCGCTCAGCGGCATCCAATGTCGTGGGGTGGTTGCGCGCGCGAAAGCGAAATACCAGCTCCGGCAGGCGTGGGTCGTCGAATCCCGCCCGGCGCCACGCGGGGTCGGCCGGGTCGAGCGCGCGCAGCCGCTCGAGTCGCCGCCGATCCTCGTCCCCGACGAAGCCGTCGTAGAGCGCAGCGTCCACGTCGGGCGGGTCGCTCGGGGCCTCGTCGCGCGCATACAGCGCGGACCACAGCGGCCCCAAATCGGGCAGCGCGGCGGCATAGTCGGCATGGCGCTCGATCGCACCCAGATCCAACCCGAAGCGCTCCGCCGGCCCGTCGCGCAGCACGGCCACGTTGGCAATGACCATCGGCGAACGGTTGAGGTGCACGCTCTTGAGCGGCAAGCGCTGCATGCCGTCGGGCAAATCGGCCTGGCGGGTGAAAAGGCGTCGGCGCGCCTCGTCGGGGCGCAGATCGGCCAGCTCGCGCGGGTCGAACGCCAAATCCCACGCCAGCAGCTCGTTGCGGTTGCGCGGGTGGCTGGCCAACGGCCACATCACCGCGAGGCAGCCGCGCTCGGGCGAAAACCGCCCCGAAATGTGCACGAACGGCCTGCCTTGCCCCGCCAGCGCCGGCAAGCCCAACACCTGCAGGACACGGTCTTTGCGGTGCAGCGACAGCGCATAGTCGAACAGGCGTGGCTGGTGCTGGCGGATCAGCCGCGCCAGCGCCACGGTGGCCTGCACGTCCGACAGCGCGTCGTGGGCGTGGTCGTGGCCCAGCCCGTTGGCAGCCGTGAGGTGCTCCAGCCGAAAGCTCGGTTTGCCGTCGCCGTTGCGCGGCCATTCGATGCCCTGCGGCCGCAGGGCCCAGGTCATGCGTACCACGTCCAGCAAGTCCCAGCGCCCACAACCGTTGCGCCACTCGCGGCCATAAGGGTCGAGCAAGTTGCGCCACAGCAGGTAACGGGTGAATTCATCGTCGAAGCGGATCGAGTTGTAGCCCACGCCGATCGTGCCTGGGCGCGCCAGCTCGGCCAGGATCGACTCGGCAAAGACCCGCTCCGTCACGCCTCGGGCCAGGCAATCTTGAGGCGTGATGCCGGTGATCAGGCAACTCTCCGGGTCCGGCAGATAGTCTAGGGTCGGCTGGCAATACCAGACCACGGGCTCGCCGATCGGTTGCAGCTGCGCATCGGTGCGCAGACCGGCAAACTGCGCCGGACGGTCGCGGCGGGGATCGGCACCGAAGGTTTCGTAGTCGTGCCAGAGGAAGGTGGGGGTCGCGGTCGTCACACGTCGCATCCTACCCGCAGTTGATCACCGCATGGTCCCCCGCAGGTCGGCATTCCGGCGTAGACTGCGGGCCATGAC
>NZ_CALIND010000129.1:0-7623 GCF_938045175.1 uncultured Tepidimonas sp. | reverse complement strand
GATGTCGCGGCTGCGAAAATCCGCCACGACGGCGATGCCGGTCGCTTCGGCCAGTCGGGCCGGGGCTAGCAGTTGCAGGGTATAGGGGGCTTCGTCCTCGCCCAGCCCGGGATGTCCAGGCGGCAGGTGGCGAACGGTTTGCCCGTGCGCACCGATGGCCGCCACCTGCGTCGGCGCCATGTCGGCCGCGGTCAACAGCCGCTCGGCGACGTCGGCATAGACCGTGGTGAGTTGGGCCGCGGCCTGGGCCGCGCGGTGTAGCTCGTCAGGCCCCGGGTGTTGCAGGGCCAGCAGCGCGGCGCGCAAAGCGTCGGTCAGGGGCACACTGGCGTCGGCGACGACGCGTCCCGTGCCACTGTCGCCTTCCGGGCCGAAATCCACCAAGACACCATCGACGCCGTCCAGCGAAGTGCCGGACATCAGCCCGATGCAGTGCATGGCCCGTTGCGCGATCGGGGGGTTATTCCGCGCTGGCCTGCACCACCGTGGCCGCCGCCGTGAGCTGTTCGCGCATGGTCGCAGCGACGCGCTCGAACGCGGACCGCCAGCGTGCCTCCAGGGGTTCGCCGCCACTGTTGTCACGCGCGATCGTCAACGGGTCGCGGTGCGCGCCAGCGACGATGTATTCGAAGTGCAGGTGCGGCCCGGTGGCGGTGCCGGTGGCGCCCACGGCGCCGATGGTCTGCCCCTGTTCCACGCGTTGGCCCTTGCGCACCTCGATGCGGCTCAGGTGCGCGTAGATCGTTTTGCGGTCCTGCTTGTGCTGCAGGATGACGACATTGCCGTAGCCGCGCTGCCAGCCCGCGAATTCGACCACCGCATCGGCCACGCTGCGCACCGGTGTGCCCGTGGGCGCGGCGTAGTCCACGCCCAAGTGTGCACGCCGATCGCCATAGACGGGGTGAAAGCGCATGCCGTAGCCGCTGCTGACGCGCGAAAACGCCAGCGGCGAGGCAAGGAAGGCGCGCTGCAGGCTCTCGCCCTGGAAGTTGTAGTAGCCCCCCTTGGCACCACCCGGCGGCTGGAACCACACGAGTTGGTGGCGCCGACCCGCGTTGACAAACTCGGCGCCCAGCAGGCGGCCGTAGCGCAGCACCTCGCCGTCGGCGGACAGCGCTTCGTAGACGACGTGGAAGGTGTCGCCCGCGCGCAGGTCGCGCCGGAAATCGATCTCGCCGCCGAACAGATCGGCCAGCTGCGAGGCGACGCTGTCGGGCAGGCGGGCCGCGTCGGTGGCGGCAAACAGCGAGGTGCGGATGGTACCGCTGGCCAGGTGGACGGAGGCGACGAGCGGTGCGGACTCCAGGCGTGCGCGCCACACGCCGCCGTCGCGCTGTACCGTCAGGCGCTGGAAGGTGGGACTGTCGTCGCGCGGCAGCCAGCGCGCGGTCAGGCGCAGCAGCCGCCCATCATCGTCGACCTCGGCGCTGACCAACTTGCCGGGCCGTCCGCGCCACAGCGGGGCCGCGTCAGGGTGGCGGCGCAAAAACTCCGCGGCTTGGGCGTCGCTGACGCCCAGCCGCTGCAGCAACGTGGCCAGCGTGTCGTCGCGGCGCGTGGTGTCGGTGCGGTAGAGGATGAAAGGGGCGGTCGGGGTCTCGGTGTCTGCGGGGGTGAAGGCGACGGGCACCGCCTCGACGAGCTCGCGCTGTGGCAGCCGGTCGAGGGCGGCGTCCAGCGGGTCGGTACCGAAGGCGGTGATGCCCGTGCCCAAGAGCAGAACACCCAGGGCTGCCACGACACGCCGCGGATGCCGCTGCAGCCGGCGCTGCCAGAGTTGCAGCCGTTCTTGCAATCGTTCGATCATGCCGTATCCAGTGAGGGGGTGGGCCGCGCGAGACGACACTCACCCGGACCTCGAGCCTGCTTGGCAGGCCCGCAGGGCGCGCATGGAGGATTGGATCCGCCGTCTACAATCGGGACCGCGGCTGGCGCTCGAGGCTACCGAGCTGCGCCGAATCGCAATCTGCGGCGGGCGAATGGGCGGAGTATACCGGCTCTTCCACCGCCGTCATCTGTGTAAACCCGAATGAATATTTCCACAGTATCCACCGACGCGGCGACCGAAGAGGCCTTGCAGGGCGCCTCGGATGCGGTGCGCGCGGCGCTGGCCATCACCCTGCGTGGCTGCGACGAGCTGCTACCGGTGGTCGATTGGGTGCGCAAGCTGCGTCGCAGCGAAGCGACGGGACAGCCGCTGCGCATCAAACTGGGGCTGGACCCCACGGCCCCCGACATCCACCTGGGGCACACGGTGGTGCTCAACAAGCTGCGCCAGTTGCAGGACTTGGGGCATCAGGTCATTTTCCTCATCGGGGATTTCACCTCGCTCATCGGTGATCCGTCCGGGCGCAACAGCACGCGCCCGCCGCTGACGCCCGAGCAGATCCAGGCCAACGCCGACACCTACTACCGCCAGGCCAGCCTGGTGCTGGATCCCGCGCGCACCGAGATCCGCTACAACAGCGAGTGGAGCGACGCGCTGGGCGCGCGCGGCATGATCCAGCTCGCCGCCAAATACACGGTGGCGCGCATGATGGAGCGTGACGACTTCACCAAGCGCTTCAAGGCCGGCACGCCGATTTCGATTCACGAGTTTCTCTACCCCCTGATGCAGGGCTACGACTCGGTGGCGCTGCGCGCCGACCTGGAGCTGGGCGGCACCGACCAGAAGTTCAACCTGCTCATGGGCCGGCACCTGCAGCAAGAGTATGGGCAGGAGCCGCAGTGCATCCTGACCATGCCGCTGCTGGAGGGCTTGGACGGCGTGGACAAAATGTCCAAGTCCAAGGGCAACTACATCGGCATCACCGAGGACGCCAACACCATGTTCGCCAAGGTGATGTCGATCAGCGATGAGCTGATGTGGCGCTGGTATACGCTGCTGTCGCGGCGCTCGCTGGCCGAGATCGAGCAGCTGCAGCGCGAGGTGGCGCAAGGCCGCAACCCGAAAGAGGTCAAGGTATTGCTGGCCAAGGAGATCACCGCGCGCTTTCACAGCCCCGCCGCGGCCGAGGCGGCGCAGCAGGATTTCGAGTTGCGCGCCAGGGGCGGGGTGCCGCAGGAGATTCCCGAGGTCGCGCTCAGCGGCGCGCCGATGGGCATTGGGGTGCTGCTGAAGTCGGCGGGGCTCGCGCCCTCGACGAGCGAGGCCAACCGCCTCATCGACGGCGGCGGCGTGCGCGTGGACGGCAGTGTGATCAGTGACAAGGGGCTCAAGCTGTCGGCGGGCACCTACGTGGTGCAGGTGGGCAAGCGCAAGTTTGCCCGCGTGACGCTGGCCTGAAAACGGCCCGGCAGCGATGGCACGCATGTGGCAGCGGCTGACCCCGAAGCGCTTGCTGGCCGTCTCGGTCGCGGTGGCGCTGGCCACGATCGCGCTCAAGACCCTGGCGTGGTGGCTGACCGGCTCGGTGGGTCTGCTGTCCGACGCCATGGAGTCGGGCGTCAATCTGGCGGCAGCGCTGTTTGGCCTGTGGATGGTGACGGTCGCGGCGCGCCCGGCCGACGACGATCACCCTTACGGCCACCACAAGGCAGAGTATTTTTCTTCCGGCTTCGAGGGCATCCTCATCATCGTGGCGGCGCTGGGTATCGTCTGGGCGGCGCTCGATCGCCTGTGGTCGCCGCAGCCGTTGCAGCGGCTCGATTGGGGGTTGGTGCTGTCGGTGTTCAGTGCCGCGCTCAACGGGGCGCTGGCGTGGGTGATGCTGCGCGCCAGCCGCGTGCACCGGTCGTTGGCGCTGGAGGCCGATGCGCGCCACCTGTTTACCGACGTGTGGACCTCGGCCGGCGTGGTGGTGGGCTTGGGGCTGGTGGTGGCCACCGGCTGGTGGTGGCTCGATCCCCTGATTGCCATCGCGGTGGCGATCAACATCGCCCGCGAGGGCGTGCATCTTCTGTGGCGTTCCAGCCAGGGGTTGATGGATGAAGCGGTCGAGCCCGAGGTGCGCGCCGCCATCGATGCGGTGTTGGCCGACTTTGCGCACACCCGCGGCGGCGCCGAGATCATCCGCTTCGATCATGTGCACACGCGCAAGGCCGGCCAGCGCCGCTACGTCGATCTGCACATGCACATGCCCGCGCATTGGACGCTGGGGCGCGCCGCGGCCTTGCGCGCCAGCGTCGAGCAGGCGCTCATGAGCGCAGTACCCGGGTTGCGCGCCACCATCCAATTGCTGCCCACGGACGTGGAGGCGCACTTCGACGACACGCACGACCTCAAATGATCGGGCCCAGCGTCAGCGGTCACGCGCGGCGTAGGGGTTGGCAAAGCCCAGCCGGGTCAAGATGGCGATTTCACGCGCCTCCATCGCCTCAGCGTCGGCGTCACTGGTCTCGTGATCCCAGCCCTGGGCGTGCAGTGTGCCGTGCACCAGCAAGTGGGCGTAGTGGGCCTGTAGCGACTTGCCCTGCTCGGCGGCCTCGCGGGCCACCACCGGCGCGCACAACACCAGATCGGCCTGCACCACGGGTTCGGTGGCGTAGTCGAAGGTCAGCACATTGGTCGCGTAGTCTTTGTGCCGGTAGTCGCGGTTGAGCGCGCGGCCTTCCTCGGCATCGACGATGCGCACGGCGATCTCGGCATCGCGCTCGAGCGCGTGGCGGATCCAGCGCGCGACCGCATGGCGCGGTAGCGCGGCGCGGTGCGCGGCTGCGTCGTCGAAACGGGCAAACTGCAACGACAGGGTGAGCGTGGGCAGGGGCATGGCAGGTCAAGCCGCCGCGGGTGGGCGGGCTTCGTAGGCATCGACGATGCGCGCCACCAGCGGATGGCGCACCACGTCGGCGCTGGTCAGGCGCGCAAACGCGATGCCTTGCACGCGCCGCAGCACGCGCTCGGCGTCGATCAAGCCCGAGAGTTGCGAGCGCGGCAGGTCGATCTGGCTGACGTCGCCCGTGATCACGGCCTTCGATCCAAAGCCGATGCGCGTCAAAAACATCTTCATTTGCTCAGGCGTGGTGTTTTGCGCCTCGTCCAGGATGACGAAGGCGTGGTTGAGCGTGCGCCCGCGCATGAACGCCAGCGGCGCGATCTCGATCTGCTGGCGCTCGAAGGCTTTTTGCACCGCCTCGAAGCCCATCAGGTCGTACAGCGCGTCGAACAGCGGTCGCAAGTAGGGGTCGACTTTTTGCGCCAGGTCGCCGGGCAAAAAGCCCAGCCGCTCGCCGGCTTCCACCGCCGGGCGCGTCAGCACCAGGCGTTGCACCGCGCTGCGCTGCAGCGCATCCACCGCGCAGGCCACGGCCAGGTACGTCTTGCCGGTGCCCGCCGGCCCGATGCCAAACGTGATGTCGTGGCTCGCGATGGCGGCCAAGTAATGCGCCTGGTTGGCGGTTCGGCCACGAATCTCGCCCCGGCGCGTTTGCAGCACCGGGCCGGGGGTGCCGGGCGCGTCCGGTGGCCCATCACCGGCAAGCATGAGTTGCACCGTCTCGGCCGCGATCGGCTCGCGCGCCAGCTCGTACAGGGCTTGCAGCACCTCCATTGCCTGGGTGGCGGCGGCCTTGGGGCCCTCGACGCGAAAGTGTTCGAAGCGGTGCGCGATGCGCACCTGCAGGGCGGCCTCGACCGTGCGCAGGTGCTGGTCCAGCGGCCCGCACAGGTGGGCCAGCCGCGTGTTGTCGGCGGGGGAGAATGCGTGGCGCAGGATCAAGCCGATAATCCCAGGGTGTTGAACGAGAGGCCCCAATGATAGGCAAACTCACCGGCACCCTGCTGGACAAACACCCGCCGCAGATCGTGGTCGACTGCCACGGCGTGGGCTACGAGGTCGAAGTGCCCATGAGCACGTTCTACGGCCTGCCCGCCACCGGCGAGCGCGTGGCGCTGCTGACGCACCTGGTGGTGCGCGAGGACGCGCACCTGTTGTACGGCTTTGCCAGCGCGGCCGAGCGCGACGCGTTTCGCGCGCTGATCAAGATCAGCGGCGTGGGTCCGCGCATTGCGCTGGCGCTGCTGTCAGGCCTGAGCGTGGCGGAACTCGCGCAGGCGGTGGCCGCGCAGGAGGCGGGTCGCTTGGTCAAGATCCCGGGCATCGGCAAAAAGACCGCCGAGCGGCTGCTGCTGGAGCTCAAGGGCAAGCTCGCTCCCGATTTGGCACCGCCCACGGCGGCCCCGGTGAGCGACGCGCACGCCGATATCCAGCAGGCGCTGCTGGCGCTGGGCTACCACGAGCGCGAGGCGGCGGCGGCGCTGCAGGCGCTGCCTGCCGATGTGGGGGTGAGCGAGGGTATCAAGCTGGCGCTCAAGGCGCTGGCCAAGTGAGGAAGCCGCCGTGACGATCGAGACCGACGATTTTGCGCCCAGCCCGCGGTCGCGGCTGGTGTCGGCCGCGCCGGAGTCAGGCCGCGAGGAGGCCCTGGAGCGCGCGTTGCGCCCTAAGGGCTTGGACGAGTACGTGGGCCAGACCAAGGTGCGCGAGCAGCTCGAAATCTTCATCGGCGCGGCCAAGAAGCGCGGCGAAGCGCTGGACCACGTGCTGCTGTTCGGCCCGCCCGGGCTGGGCAAGACGACGCTGTCGCACATCATCGCGTACGAGATGGGCGTCAATCTGCGCCAGACGAGTGGCCCCGTGCTGGAAAAGCCCAAGGACTTGGCGGCTCTGCTGACGGCCTTGGAGCCCAACGATGTGTTGTTCATCGACGAAATCCATCGGCTGAGTCCCGTGGTCGAGGAGATTCTGTATCCGGCGCTGGAGGACTACCAGATCGACATCATGATCGGCGAGGGGCCGGCGGCGCGCTCGATCAAGCTGGATCTGCAGCCTTTTACGCTGGTGGGGGCCACCACGCGCGCGGGCATGTTGACCAACCCGCTGCGCGATCGCTTCGGCATCGTGGCGCGGCTGGAGTTTTATTCGGCCGAGGAACTCACGCGCATCGTGACGCGCTCGGCGGGGCTGCTGGGTGCGCCGATCGAGCCCGAGGGTGCCTTCGAGATCGCGCGCCGCTCGCGCGGCACGCCGCGCATCGCCAACCGGTTGCTGCGGCGGGTGCGCGACTACGCCCAGGTCAAGGGCAGCGGCACCATCACGCAGGAGATGGCCAACCGTGCGTTGGCCATGCTGGACGTGGACCCGCTGGGCTTCGACCTGATGGACCGCAAGCTGCTGGAGGCAGTGATCCACAAGTTCGACGGCGGCCCAGTCGGGCTGGACAACATCGCCGCCAGCATCGGCGAGGAGCCGGGCACGATCGAGGACGTGATCGAGCCCTATCTGATCCAGCAAGGCTACTTGCAGCGCACGCCGCGTGGCCGCTGCGCCACCTTGGCCGCGTATCGCCATCTGGGGCTGCAGCCGCCGGCGGCCGCGGGCGGGCTGTTCGCCGACGCGGGGTAGGGTGATGCGGCGGTCGGCGTCATGCCGACGCGGACTCGTCGCGCGGGCCGGCTTCGTCGGCCTCTTCCAGGTGGCGCGTATCGCCCCACGACAACAGCGCAAAGCCACTGTCCGCGGTCCACAGCACGCGGTGGATGGCGGCGTTGCCCATGGCCCAGGCACGCGGCGCCTGCAGGTCGACGCGTGCGGCGGCCCGGTACAAGATGTCGAGCACCCCGCCGTGGGCCACGACCACGATCTGACCGCCGAGGTGGCGCGCCGCCAGCTCGGCAAACGTCGT
>NZ_CALIND010000128.1:0-9295 GCF_938045175.1 uncultured Tepidimonas sp. | reverse complement strand
CTGCGCGGCCAGGGCATCTTGCAGCCGCGTCATGCCGATATTCATGGTCAGCGCGGCGCGCTCCAGCGCATCACGCTCGGGCGCCGGCAGGCCAACGACGGGGGCGAGCAGCCGGCACATGGCCCAGCAGGCCATCGCATGCGCGGCGCTGTAGCCCACCGTGGTCGATGCCGTGAGCTGGAACAGCCAGTACAGCGTCGCGTCCTCGTCGAGCGCAAGCCGCTTTTGTGCCTCACCCAGCAGCCGCTCCAGCCGCTGGGTCAGATCGGGGTATTGCTGCGGGGCGGCCAGTAGTGCGGCGAGCTGGGTTTCCAGCCCCGTCCAGCGGGCCATCCAGTCCGGCATCGCATCGTAGGCGGGATCGGGTGCGGCGGTCAGCGCCATGGCGACTCCTGCGGGGCGGCGCGCTGGGGTCAGTCGCGGAAGTTGGTAAAGCTCAACGGCAGCTCCGCCATCTCCTTGCGAATGAGCGCGATGGCAGTCTGCAGATCGTCACGCTTGGCGCCACTGACGCGTACCGCGTCGCCTTGGATGGCGGCTTGCACCTTGAGCTTGCTGCCCTTGATGAGCTGCTGGATTTTTTTCGCGTCCTCGGTGGCGATGCCGCTGCGCACGCGCAAGACTTGCTTGACGCGGTCGCCGCCGATCTTCTCGACTTTTCCAGGGTCCAGAAAGCGCACATCGACGTTGCGCTTGGCCAGTTTGGCGCGCAGGATGTCTTCTACCTGCTGGCGCTGGAAGTCGCTGTCGGCGGTGATGGTGATGTCGTGGTCCTTGAGTTCCACGGCGGCGCTGGAGCCCTTGAAATCGAAACGGGTACCGATTTCGCGTTGGGTCTGCTCGACGGCGTTTTTGACTTCGACCAGGTTGGGTTCGAGCACGGTATCGAACGACGGCATGGATGGGGTCCTTGGGATCAGGCAAGCGGGTTTGCGACAATCCGTGCATGGTAGTCGAGAACCACGTGCCGTTGCAGCCCCTCAATACGTTCGGCATCGCGGCGCGCGCGCACCGCCTGGCGCGCATCCGCAGCGAAGACGACGTGTTGGCCCTGGTGCGCCATCCGGATTGGCGGCCGCAGGAGACCTTTATCCTGGGCGGGGGCAGCAACATCGTGCTCACGGGGGATTTGCGCCAGCTGGTGCTCAAGGTCGAAATCCCGGGCCGGCGCCTGCTTCGCGAGGACGAGCGTGGCTGGCTGGTCGAGGCCGGTGCCGGTGAGCGCTGGCACGCCTTCGTGGAATGGACGCTGGCGCAGGGTTGGCCGGGGCTGGAGAATCTGGCGCTCATCCCCGGCACGGTGGGGGCGGCACCGGTGCAAAACATCGGCGCCTATGGGGTCGAGCTGCAGGACCGCTTCCATTCGCTCGACGCCATCGACCTGGAGACTGGCGAGCGCCTGACCTTGCGGCACGAGCACTGCGCGTTTGGTTACCGCGACTCGGTCTTCAAGCATGTGCGCGCGGGTGCATGCGGCATGGGGCTTAAGGGCCGCGCACTGATCACCCGCGTGCGCTTCTGGCTGCCGCGACTGTGGCGGCCCGAGCTGGGATATCAGGATCTGGCGCGCAAGGTGCTCGAAACCGGAATCGCCCATCCGACGCCGCGACAGATTTTTGACTGGGTGTGCGAGATTCGGCGCGCCAAGCTGCCCGACCCGGCCGTCCTGGGCAACGCGGGCAGCTTTTTCAAAAACCCCACCGTCACGCCGGAGCAGTGCGCCGACATCATCGGCCGCGACCCCAAGGTCGTGCACTACCCGATGCCGGACGGTTCCGTCAAACTGGCCGCCGGCTGGATGATCGACGCCTGCGGCTGGAAGGGCAAGACCGTCGGCCACGCCGGCGTGTACGAGAAGCAGGCGCTGGTGCTGGTCAACCGCGGCGATGCCGAGCACCCGTGCACGGGCGGCGAGGTGATGACGCTGGCGCGCCTGATTCAGACCAGCGTCTACGAGCGCTTCGGCATCCGGCTCGAGCCGGAGCCGGTCGTGGTCGGGTGACGCTCAGGCGGCCAACGCGGCCAGTGCTGGCACGCGGGTCGGGTCGTCTGGCGCGTGGGAGGCAGCCAAGTGCCCGTCGTCGACGGGCAGCGAGGCGCTCTGCAGCGATTCGACCATGGACTGCGCGCTCAAATAGCCTTGCCTGAGCAGAGCGGAAAAATCCGCGATCGCGCGCTGGCGGGCTCGTTCCATCCGCTGCCGCTGGTTGCCGGCGGCGGCGAGTGGTTCACGCTGGGTGCACGCCAACACCGAGGCCGGCAGCCAAGATTGGGTGTGCCCGCAGGTGGGGCACACCAGTCCGCGGCGCTGTGCCACCAAAACCCCGACGTAGCCGGCAGCGAAGGCGTGCTGACCGTCCTTCGCGTTGGGGCAGGTGAGCGGGTAAGTCGGCGACGGCACGACGCCCGCTTGCAGGCGGTTGATCAGGTCGATTTGCGAGGCGTCGAGCGGTGCTTGTATCCACATGAGAGCGGTTCCGGTAGTGAGTGCGGGATTCGGATGACGTCGATGGCATTTTTGGGGAACGCATTGCCGTCGCCAAGGGTTTCTTGCAACGAGAAAAGTTTGTTACGGCTGGTTACAGTAGCGACCATGGCGCAACGAGAGCTGAAACAGAAACAGGATCTGCCTGCGGCAGTGGCGGGCAGGGTGCGGCACCGACTCGCAGGGGCGCTGGCGCTACTGGTCGTGCTGGGGATGCTGGCCTGGTTCGCTGGGCCTCGCTATGCCTACGGCCCCGACGAACCGGCACCGCGGCCGCAGCCGCCGGTGGCGCTGGCGCAGTTGGACGATTGGCTGGCCGCGCAGGAGGCCGCACACGCGGGGCTGCGCCCTGGGGCGGCCAAGGGAGTCGTCTGGCACGGGCCACGCGGCCAGCGCACGCCGTGGGCGGTGGTCTATCTGCATGGCTTCACGGCCACGCGGGTGGAGACGCAGCCCCTGGCCGAGGAAGTGGCACGCGCCCTGGGTGCCAACCTGTTTCACACGCGTCTGACCGGCCATGGTCTGCCCGCCGAGGCGCTGGCGCAGGCCACGCCGCAAGACTGGCTCGCCGACGCGGTGGAGGCGGTGCGCATCGGTCATGCCATCGGCGAGCGCGTGCTGCTCATCGGCACCTCCACCGGCGCAACGTTGGGGGCATGGCTGGCACAGCGCCCCGATGCGGCCGGGGTGCCGATCGAGCGGCAGGTGTGGATTTCACCCAACTTTGGCCCGCAGGACAAGCGCACCGAGTGGCTGACCGGCCCGTGGGGCGCGCAGATCGCGCAGGCGATCACGGGCGGCACGGTGGGCAAGCCGGCCGACGACCCTCGCATCGAGGCGGGCTGGACGCGCGTCTATCCGGTGCAGGCGCTGCTGCCAATGATGGCGCTGGTCGAGCGCGTGCGAGCGGGCGACTGGGCCGCGGTGCGCACGCCGGTGCTGGTGCTGTTCAGCTCGCGCGACCGCACGGTCGATCCACAGCAGACGGCCAGCGTTTTCGTGCGCCTGGGCAGCCCCGTCAAAGTGATGGAGGCGGTGGAAGACAGCACCGACCCCGAGCAGCACGTGCTGGCGGGCGAAATCCGCTCGCCCGGCACCACGTCGCGCCTGGCCGAGCGCATCGTGCGCTGGGCACGCGAGGGGCATTGACACCCCTGGTCGTTCAACGGCCGAGTTTGAGCAGATCGCCGTCCTGGCCGATGGCCAGCAAGCCCGCCTGCGTGTAGATGCTCAGTTTGTCGCGCGTGTCGCTGATGTCCAGGTTGCGCAGCGTCAGTTGGCCGATGCGATCGCGCGGACTGAACACCGAGGCGCCTTTTTCCATCGTCAGGCGCTCGGGGGGGTAGGTGAGGTTGGGGCTTTCGGTGTTGAGGATCGAGTAGTCGTTGCCGCGGCGCAGCTCCAGCGTCACTTCGCCGGTGATGGCGCGCGCCACCCAGCGCTGGGCGGCCTCGCGCAGCATGATGGCTTGCGGGTCGAACCAGCGGCCTTGGTACAGCAGGCGGCCCAGCTTGCGGCCGTTGTCGCGGTACTGCTCGATGGTGTCTTCGTTGTGGATGCCGGTGACCAGCCGCTCGTAGGCGATGAACAGCAACGCCATGCCCGGGGCCTCGTAGATGCCGCGGCTCTTGGCTTCGATGATGCGGTTTTCGATCTGGTCGCTCATGCCCAAGCCGTGGCGGCCGCCGATGCGGTTGGCTTCCAGGAACAGCTCGACCAAGTCCGGGTATTCGCGGCCGTTGAGTGCCACCGGTCGCCCTTCCTCGAAGCGCACGGTGACTTCTTCGGGCGCGATGGCGCAGTCTTCGCGCCAGAAGGGCACGCCCATGATCGGGTTGACGATACGGATACTGGCGTCGAGGTGTTCGAGGTCTTTGGCCTCGTGCGTGGCGCCCAGCATGTTGCTGTCGGTGCTGTAGGCTTTCTCCACCGACATCTTGTAGTCGAAGCCGTGGCGAATCAGAAACTCCGACATTTCTTTGCGCCCGCCCAGCTCGTCGATGAAGGTCTGGTCCAGCCAGGGCTTGTAGATCTGCAACTGCGGGTTGGTCAGCAGGCCGTAGCGGTAAAAGCGCTCGATGTCGTTGCCCTTGAAGGTGCTGCCGTCGCCCCAGATGTGGACGTCGTCTTCCTTCATCGCCGCCACCAGCATGGTGCCGGTGACCGCGCGCCCGATCGGGGTGGTGTTGAAGTAGGTCAGGCCCGCGGTGCTGATGTGAAACGCCCCGCACTGCAGGGCGGCCAGCCCTTCAGCGGCCAGTTGGGCTCGGCAGTCCACCAGCCGGGCCTTTTCCGCGCCGTAGGCCAGCGCGCGCTGCGGGATGGCGTCGTAGTCGGGCTCATCGGGCTGGCCCAGGTTGGCGGTGTAGGCGTAGGGGATGGCACCCTTTTGGCGCATCCACAGCAGCGCGGCGCTCGTGTCGAGGCCGCCGGAAAACGCGATGCCGACCTTCTGGCCGACGGGCAGGCTTTGCAGGATGGTGGACATGAGAGTGGACGACAGGCAGGGTCAGAGGCAGCGACGATCGCAGGAACGATCTCAGCCGAAATGGCAGATGTAGTGGTAGGGCTCACCATCGACGCGAATCTGGAACTGAGCCTGGCCCGGCACGGCGAAGCGCTCTCCGGGCCCGTAGCGCCGCCACGCGGTCTCGCCCGGCAGCAGGACTTCGCAGTGGCCGGCCACGCCTTCCATGATTTCCGGGGCGCCCGTGCCGAAGGTCAGGGTCGAGGGCAGGATGACCCCGACCGATTTGCGCGTGCCGTCGGCCAGCGTGACGGTGTGGCTGACGCACTTGCCGTCGAAATAGACATTGGCGCGCGTGGTCACGGCGGCGCCGTCGAGGGTGTCGGTGATGGCGTTCATAACCGCCCGATTGTAGGCGTTGCCGCCAGCCATGAGCGGCGGGTCAGCGGGGCAGGGGCCAGTCGTCGGGATCGAAGCCCACCGTGATGCGCTCGCTGCCCCACTCGACCACGGGGCGGCGGATGACGCTGGGCCGCGCCAGCATCAGCGCGCGGGCGCTGGCCGCGTCGACCACGGCGGCGCGGGTGGCCTCGTCGAGCTGGCGCCATGTGGTGCCCCGGCGGTTGAGCAGCGCTTCCCAGCCCAGTGCCGCCAGCCACGCGTCCAGGCGGGCCACCGGGAGCCCGTCTTTTTTGAAGTCGTGAAATCGATAAGCGATGCCACGCTCGTCGAGCCACGCCCGGGCCTTTTTGACTGTCGTGCAGTTGGGGATGCCATACATCTCGATCATGGCGCCGATCCTACCGCAGCGTCAGCCGGTGTTGCGCAGGCCGGCGGCGATGCCGTTGATCGACAGGTGGATGCCACGTTTGACCTTTTCGTCCTGTCGGCCGGCTCGGTAGCGGCGGATGAGTTCCACCTGGAGATGGTGCAGCGGGTCGATATACGGAAAGCGGTGCTCGATCGAGCGCGCCAGCGCGGGGTTGGTGGCCAGCCGTTGCTCGTGTCCGGTGATGACACGCAGCGCGGCGTGCGTGCGGTGCCACTCGGCTTCGATGGCACCAAAGACGCGCCGGCGCAGCCGGGCGTCGGGCACCAGCTCGGCATAGAGGGCACCCAGCGCCAGATCGCTCTTGGCCAGCACCATGTCGATGTTGCTCAGCAGCGTGGCAAAGAAGGGCCAGCGCGCGTGCATCTCGCGCAGCAGCGCGTGCGCAGCGTCGCACCCTAGGTCGGCCTCGAGTGCGGCCACACCGCTGCCGAAGCCGTACCAGCCCGGCAGCGTCAGCCGACATTGTCCCCAGCTAAAAACCCAAGGGATGGCGCGCAGGTCTTCGATGCGCTGGGTGGCTTTGCGCGATGCGGGGCGCGAGCCGATGTGGAGCTCGGCGATTTCGCGAATCGGCGTGGCGTGGAAGAAATAGTCGGCAAACCCCGGGGTTTCGTACACCAGCGCCCGGTAGGCGGCGCGGCTGGCCTGCGACAGCGCTTGCGCGGCCCGCAGGAAGCGCGCCGGCACCGGCCGACGCGGTGGCAGCAGCGTGGCCTCCAGCGTGGCGGCCACCAACGTTTCGAGGTTGCGCCGCCCGATGTCGGGGTTGGCGTATTTGGAGCCGATCACCTCGCCTTGTTCGGTGAGCCGGATTTGCCCGCGCACCGTACCGGCGGGCTGCGCCAGGATGGCCTCGTAACTGGGGCCGCCGCCGCGCCCCACCGTGCCACCGCGGCCGTGGAACAGGCGCAGCCGCAGCGGCCGACCGTGTTCGGCCGACAGCCGGTCGAACAGCGCCGCTAGCGCCACCTCGGCCTGGTAGAGTGACCAGTTGCTGGTAAAGATCCCGCCATCCTTGTTGCTGTCGGAGTAGCCGAGCATGATCTCTTGCTCGCCGTACTCCAGCGGGCCGCCGGCGTGGACCAGCGCGGCCACGCCGGGCAGCGCGTAATATTCCGCCATGATGCGCGGTGCTTGCTCCAGGTCTTCGATGGTCTCGAACAGGGGCACGACGATCAGCTCGGCGCGCGCGTCCTCGCCCCACTGGCCGTGCAGCAGGCCGGCTTCTTTTTGCAGCACCAGCACCTCGAGCAGGTCGCTCACCGCTTCGGTGTGGCTGATGATGGCATGGCGGATGGCGGCTGCGCCGTAGCGGCGGCGTGCCTCCCGTGCGGCGCGGAAGATGGCCAGCTCGCGCTCGGTGACGGCGCTGTAGGCGGCGTCGGGGATTTGCAGCGGGCGCGGGTCGGCCAGCACCTGCAGCAGCAGGCGCTGCTTGCCCCCCTCATCCAGGGTGGAATAGTCCGGCGCGATGCGCGCGCGCGCCAGCAGCTCGGCCACAGCCACCTCATGCTGGTCGGAGCTCTGCCGCAGGTCCAGCGTGGCCAGGTGAAAACCAAACACCTCCACGGCACGGATCAAGGGTTTGAGGCGCGGCTCGATCAAGGCCGCGCAGCCCTGCTCGATGAGCGCGGCCTCGATGACGCGCAGGTCGGCCAAAAAGGCCGCTGCATCGGGATACGGGTTTTGCGGCGCGACCGCATGGCGCGCCGCCACCCCGCCGCTGAGCGCCGTCAGTGTGGCTGCCAGCCGGGCGTACAGGCCGATCAGGGCGCGTCGGTACGGCTCGTCACGCCGGTGCTCGTTGGTGTCGGGCGACGCCTCGGCCAGGGCTTGTAGCGCTGCGGGTGCGGGCAGCAGCATGGCCGACAGGGACAGCTCCGCGCCCAGCGCGTGCACTTCGCGCAGGTAGTGGCGCAGGATCACATCCGACTGGCGCTGCAACGCCAGCCACAGCGTGTCGGCGTTGACGTTGGGATTGCCGTCTCGGTCGCCGCCGATCCAGTGGCCCAGGCGCAAAAACGGCGCCACCGGCGTGCCGCCAAGCGCGGTCTCGATATCACCGTACAGGCGCGGCACCTCTGGGATGAAGGTGCGTTCGTGGTAGGCCAGCGCGTTCTTGATCTCGTCGGCCACCGTCAGCTTGGTAAAACGCAGCAGCCGCGTGTGCCACAGTTGCGTGATGCGCGCGCGCAGCAGCGCTTCGTTGGCGGCCAGCTCGCGCGCGCTGACGCGGTCGCCGTGGCGGCTGCCAGCGGCAAGCGCGCGTGCGCGGATCGCGTCGCGCTGCGCCAGCAGGCGGGCGATGTCGCCTTCCGCCTCGCGGATGCTGGCACGCTGCACTTCGGTCGGATGCGCGGTCAGCACCGGTGACACTAGGCCCTGGCGCAGCGTCTCGGCGATGGTGTCGCCCCCGATGGCCGCGCGGCGCAGTCGCTGCCACGTGTGGTCCAGACTGCCGGGCTGGATGTGCCCAGCGCGCTCGTGCACCTCGCGTCGGCGGATGTGGTGCCGGTCTTCGGCCAGGTTGGCCAGGTGACTGAAATAGGTGAAGGCGCGAATCACGCTGACCGCTTGCGCGTCGCTCAGGGCGTGCAGCAGGCGCTTGAGTTCACGGTCGGCGCGTGTGTCGGCATGGCGCCGAAACGCCACCGACAGCTGCCGGATGCGCTCGATGAGCGCGAAGGTGTCCTCGCCTTCATGCTCGCGGATGACGTCGCCGAGCAGTCGGCCCAACAGGCGGATGTCGTCGATCAACGGTTGGTCTTTGGCGGGCGCGGCGTCGGTGGGGCGGGACATGTCGGTCAATGGTGTGCTCAGTATCGCTTCATGCACCATTTTGCCGTGTTGGGCGCCCCGCATCGCACGCGCTGCGTTGCACAATGTGGTTTTCGTCGCATTTCTCGGTCATGACCGCAGCATCCGAACCCCACCTCCCACCCCCGTCCGACGCGGCCTCCCTCGCCGACTGGCTGGCCCACCTGGAGCGGCTGCATGGCCAGCGCATCACGCTGGGCCTAGAGCGCGTGCAGACCGTGGCGCGCCGGCTCGGGGCCGCGGTGCAGCCGCGTTGTCCCGTCATCACGGTGGCCGGCACCAACGGCAAGGGTTCGACCTGCGCCATGCTGGAGGCCATCTACCGTGCCGCCGGCTACCGCACCGCGCTCTACACGTCGCCGCATCTCGTGCATTTTGCCGAGCGCGCGCGGCTCGGTGGGGTGCCGATGGCGGATGCCGATCTGGTGCCGTCGTTTGCCGCCGTGGAGGCGGCGCGGTCGGCGGGCGAGCCGGTCGTGCTGAGCTACTTCGAGTTCACCACGCTGGCGCTCGTGCACGCGTTGCTGGCCCGCGATCCGGATGTGTTGATCCTGGAGGTCGGCATGGGCGGGCGGCTCGACGCCGTCAACGTCTGGGACGCCGACTGCGCCGTCATCACCAGTGTCGATCTGGATCACATGGAATACCTGGGGCCCAACCGCGAGGCGATCGGTGTCGAAAAAGCGGGCATTCT
>NZ_CALIND010000127.1:0-4618 GCF_938045175.1 uncultured Tepidimonas sp. | reverse complement strand
GCGCGCAGCTGCTCGTCCAGGTCGATCAGGCTCTCATGGATAAACTCCACCCGCCGGTCGGCGTGCAGCCCTCGCTCCAGCAGCGGCTGCAGGATGTCGGTGTCGAAGACGAACACCGCCCACACGCGCCGGCATTGTTGCAGGGCGTGGCACAGCGCCGCGTTGTCGGCCGTGCGCAGGTCACGGCGAAACCACATCAGGCCACGGTCGTACGGTTTGCGGTCAGGGTTCATGGGGGTGCGCGCGTAGAATCGATGCCATGAGCTCGGATTCTGCCCCCGTCAACCTGACGCATCATTTCTTGATCGCCATGCCCGGGCTGAACGATGAGCTGTTCGGCCGCAGTGTCGTCTATGTCTGCGAGCATACGCCGCGCGGCGCGCTGGGCCTCATCATCAACAAACCCACGGGCATCACGCTCGACGACCTGTTCGAGCGGCTGGAACTGCCCCTGGGCCGCCCCGAATGGTCGGGCATGCCCGTGCTGCGAGGCGGGCCGCTGCAGACCGAGCGTGGCTTCGTGCTGCACGAGCACATGGGCGAGCCCGAGCCCGTGGGCTCGGTCAACCCCCCTGCGACGCAGGCCGTGCCCGCGCCGACGTCGGCTTTGCCGTCGTTGTTGCAGGCAGCGGGGGCAGCCGACGAGGCGCCCGACGAGGTGTCGGGATCTTCCGCCCGCGACCCGGCGGCCCCGCCGCCACGCGCTAGTGCCTATGCCTCGTCGCTGCGCATCGACGGGGCAGGGCTGGAGCTGACCACCTCGCGCGACGTGCTCGAAGCCGTCGCCGCCGGCGCCGGGCCGCGGCAGATGCTGGTGGCGCTGGGATATTCGTCCTGGGGCGAGGGGCAGCTCGAATCCGAATTGGGCGACAACGCCTGGCTGACGGTGCCGGCCGACCCGGCGCTGCTGTTCGAGGTGCCCATCGAGCAGCGCTACGAGCGGGCGATGGGCCTGCTGGGCCTGCAGCCGTGGATGCTGGCACCGGGCGCTGGGCGGGCATGACGACCTGGGGCGTGGTGCGCGCGGGCGCACAGAGTTTTTTGGCGTTCGACTGGGGCGAGCGTCGCGTCGGCATGGCCAGCGGCAACGCCATCACGCGCACCGCCACGCCCTTGCCCACGGTGGACGCCCAGGGCGACGCGCGCTGGCAGCGCCTGCTGGCGGCGATCGCCCAATGGCAGCCGGACGCCCTGGTGGTGGGCGTGCCGTACCATCCCGACGGCGCGGCGCACGCGCACACGCAGCGCGCGCAGCGCTTTGCGCGCCAGTTGCACGGCCGCACCGGTCTGCCCGTGGTGGAAGTGGACGAACGCTACAGCAGCACCGAAGCCCACGCGCTGGGTGCCAAAGACGCCGATGCCGCTGCCGCGTGCATCATTTTGGAGCAGTATTTGAGGAGTCTGCCATGACCCACGACGGGGGGCGGGACGCCGCGCCGACCGACGGGCGGCTGCCGCTGGATGCCGAGGCCCTGTATGCCGAGTTGCGCCGCGCGGTGCAGGCCTTGCTGGCCGCCGGGCCACAACCCACCCACCTGGTGGGCGTGGCCTCGGGCGGCGCATGGCTGGCCGAGCGGCTGCACCGCGAGCTGGGCTTGCCCGGCGAGCCAGGTGTCATCGTCGCCACCCTGCACCGCGACGACTACGCGCAGCGCGGGCTGGCGGCCAGCACCGCGCAGACGCGCCTGCCGTTCGAGGTCGAAGGTGCGCACGTGCTGCTCATCGACGACGTGCTCTACACCGGCCGCACGCTGCGCGCCGTGCTCAACGAGCTGTTCGACTATGGCCGCCCGGCCAGCGTGCGGCTGGCGGTGCTGGTCGACCGCGGTGGGCGCGAGCTACCGGTGGCAGCCGACGCCGCTGCCGTGCGCCTGCCGCTGCCCGCGCACCAGTCGTTCGAGCTGGTGCGCGACGGCGACGGGCGCTTCTCCTTCGCCCTGCTCGAACGCACCCCGCCGCGCCTGGGCTAACACTGCCGGAGCCCCCACGCCATGACGCGCAATCCCCAACTCAACCGCCACGGCGAGCTCATCCATCTGCTCTCCACCGAAGGGCTGCCGCGCGACATCCTGCTGCACATCCTGGACACGGCCGCGCAGTTCGTCAGCGTCAACGACCGCGAGGTCAAAAAAGTCCCCCTGCTGCGCGGCAAGAGCGTGTTCAACCTCTTTTTCGAAAACAGCACGCGCACCCGCACCACGTTCGAGATCGCGGCCACCCGCCTGTCGGCCGACGTGTTCAACCTCGACATCGCGCGCTCCTCTACCGCCAAGGGCGAGACGCTGCTCGACACGATCGCCAACCTCTCGGCGATGGCGGCCGACATCTTCGTCGTGCGCCACAGCGAGTCGGGCGCGCCGTACCTGATCGCGCAGCACGTGGCACCGCACGTGCACGTCATCAATGCCGGTGATGGCCGCCACGCCCACCCCACACAGGGCCTGCTGGACATGTACACCATCCGCCACTACAAGGGTGACTTCACCCGTCTGTCGGTGGCCATCGTGGGCGACGTGCTGCACTCGCGCGTGGCGCGCTCCGACATCCACGCGCTCACCACCCTGGGCTGCCCGGACGTGCGTGTGGTGGGCCCGCGCACGCTGGTACCCAGCGACTTGGCGCACCTGGGCGTGCGCGTGTGCCATTCGCTGGAAGAGGGCATCCGTGACTGTGACGTCGTCATCGCGCTGCGGCTGCAAAACGAGCGCATGAGCGGCGCTTTGCTGCCCTCCAGCCAGGAGTTTCACCAGCGCTTTGGCCTCACGCCCGAGCGGCTGCGCTGGGCCAAGCCCGATGCCATCGTCATGCACCCGGGGCCGGTCAACCGTGGGGTCGAGATCGACTCCAGCGTCGTCGATGGCGCGCAAAGCGTGGTGCTGCCGCAGGTGACCTTTGGCGTGGCGGTGCGCATGGCGGTCATGGGCATCATCGCGGGGAACGAAGCATGAAACTCCTCATCCGAGACGGCCGCGTCATCGATCCCGCCAGCGGCACCGACCGGGTGGCCGACGTGGCCATCGCTGCTGGGCGCATCATCGGCATCGGTCAGGTGCCTGTGGACTTCCACCCCAACCGCGTGCTCGACGCCCGCGGCTGCTGGCTATTGCCCGGACTGGTGGACTTGTGCGCCCGCCTGGGCGAGCCCGGCCACGAGCATGCGGGCATGCTCGAGAGCGAAACCGCTGCCGCCGTCGCCGGTGGCGTGACCAGCCTGGTGTGCCCGCCCGATACCGATCCCGTGCTGGACGAACCGGGCCTGGTCGACATGCTGCGCGCGCGCGCCGAGCGGCTGCACCGCACGCGCCTGTTTCCGCTGGGGGCGCTGACGCGCGGGCTGCAGGGCGAGGTGCTGGCCGAGATGGTGCAACTGGCCGAGCGCGGCTGCGTGGGCTTTGGCCAGGCGGATGAGCCCATCGTCAACACCCAGGTGCTGCAGCGTGCCTTCCAGTACGCCGCCACTTTTGGCTACACGCTGTGGCTGCGGCCCGAAGAGCCGTGGCTGTCCAAAGGCGTCATGGCCAGCGGGCCGCTGGCTACGCGGCTCGGGCTGTCGGGCGTGCCCGCCGCGTCCGAGGTGATCGCGCTGCACACGCTGCTGGCGCTGCTGCGCAGCGTCGTGGCGGGCACGCCGCCGGGGGCGCCGCCGCCCGTGCACCTGCACCTGTGCCGCTTGAGCACCGCCGCCGGCGTCGACTTGGTGCGCCAAGCCAAGGCCGAAGGCTTGCCGGTCACGGCCGACGTCAGCGTGCACCAACTGCTGCTCACCGATACCGACATCGGCTACTACGACACCCGGCTGCGCCTGCAGCCGCCCGTGCGCCAGCAGCGCGACCGCGACGCGCTGCGCGCCGGGCTGGCTGACGGCACGATCGACGCGCTGGTGTCGGACCACACGCCCGTCTCGGCCGACGCGAAGGCGGTGCCATTCGCGCAGGCCGAGCCGGGCGCCACCGCCATCGAGCTGCTCGCGGGCCTCGCCGTCAAATGGGCGCAACAAGACGGCGTGCCCGTGGCGCGCGCAGTAGAGGTGCTCACCAGCGGGCCGGCGCGCGTGCTGGGGGCGCGGTTGGGCACGCTGCAGGCCAGCGTCGGCCGGCTGGCCGTGGGCGGGGTGGCCGACGTGTGCGTGCTCGACCCGCAAGCCACCTGGCGCGTGGAGCCATCACGCCTGCGCAGCCAGGGCCGGCATACGCCGTTCGAGGGCCACGCGCTGCCTGCGCGCGTGCGCACCACGGTGGTGGGTGGCCACATCGCGTTCGATGCCGCCGACTGACCGCGCCATGGCGACCGCCGCCGTGCCGTGGGGGTGCCGCGTGCGTGCCGTGGGCCGCGCGGCGCGGCTGCTGGCGCACGTCCTGCAGGGGCTGTGGACGCTGTGGCGGGTCTTTCCGCGCGCCGACGACGCGGCCCGCGTCGCTCACGTGCAGCGCTGGTCCCGGCAGGCACTGGACATTTTGGGTGTGCGCTGGTTCGTGCATGGCCCGCCACCCGCCCGCGGGCCGCTGCTGGTGGTGGCCAATCACATCTCGTGGCTGGACATTTTGGTGGTCAACGCGGTGCGCCCGTGTCGTTTCGTCTCCAAGGCCGACGTACGTCACTGGCCCGTGCTGGGGCGGCT
>NZ_CALIND010000126.1:0-14589 GCF_938045175.1 uncultured Tepidimonas sp. | reverse complement strand
CTGCACTGGGGCCAGACTGGACGGCCCGCATCGACGCCCTGCCCATCGCGCACCTGAGCGCCACCCGCCCCCACGGCGCGGTGCTCGATGCCCTGGGCCTGCGCACCCTGGGGGCCCTGCGCGGCTGCCCGCGTCATGAATTGGCGCAGCGCACCTCGCCCGCGCTGCTGCAAGCGCTGGACGCGCTCTATGGCACGGCGGCGCTGGCCGTGCGCCCCTGGCAGCCGCCGCCCCGCTTTCGCCAGACCCTGGCGCTGCCCGCACCCAGCAGCGACGGCAGTGCACTCGCTTTTGCGGCCCAGCGCCTGTTGGTCCAGATGGCGCGCTGGCTGCACCGGCGGCAGGCGGGCGTGCTGCAATGGCGCCTGGGCTGGGTGGGCCAGCCGACCGACGCCGCGCTGCACTTTCGCCACCGTCGACCGTTGCGCGACCCGGCACAACTGCGACCGCTGCTGCACGAAGCGCTGGCGCGCACCGCGCTCAGCGCCCCGGTCGACGCCCTGTGGCTCGAGACGATCGACATCGCACCGTACCACGCCGAGGCAGCCAGCCTGCTGCCGGGGCGTCCCGCCGACGAGGCGCTCACCTGGAGCGCCGTGCTGGAGCGGCTGGCGGCCCGCCTAGGGCCCGAGCGGGTGCAAGCAGCGCAATTGGCCGCACACTGGGACCCGCTGCAGCGCCAAACCTGGCACCCGGCGCTGGCGCACGAACCACGCACCGCAGCGACGGGCTGTGTGCGCGCCCGTAGCGAGACTCGGTCGGCTGCGGTGCCAACGGCGCCAGCCGACACCCTCTGGGAACCCGCCTGGCGGCTGCCGCACCCTCGGCGCTTGGCCCTCGATGCGCGGGGGCGTCCACTGCTGCAGGGCCAACCCCTGCGCCGTCTGCTCGGCCCGCAGCGCATTGTCACCGGCTGGTGGAACATGCCCATCGCGCGGGATATTTACGTGGCCGCCACGCCCGACGGACGCTGTTGGTGGCTGTACCGGGTGCATGACGGCGCGGCCGAAGGCCCGCATTGGTTCTTGGCCGGGGTGTATGCATGACCCCATCGCCCCCATCCGCCGATGCGCCCGCCGCGCTGTATGCGCTGAGCCACTACAGCTTTTTGCGCGCAGCAGCCAGCCCGGACGCCCTGGTGCAACGGGCCCACGCGCTGGGCTATGCGGCGCTGGCGCTGACCGACGAGAACACGTTGGGCGGTGTGGTGCAGGCGCACCTCGCCGCCCGCGCCTGTAGGCTGCGGCTGCTGATTGGCGCCCACTGGCGGCTGCGCTGGCCGACACTCCCCGGGGGTGGATTCACCCTCGTCGCGTGGGCGGCCGACCGCAGCGGCTACGGACACCTGAGTGCCTGGATCAGCCAGCGGCGCCTGGGCCGCCACGACGCTGGCACCGCCCCCCACGACCCGCAGCGGCTGCCGCTGCACGCCCACGCCGATGAGGTGCCCGCGCTACCCGGCTGCCTGCTGATGGCCGTGCCCTGGGCCTGGGCGCTGCCGCTGGCCGACGATGCGGCGTGGGACGCTGGGCTGCGCGCGCTCACCGGCTGGCTGCGCGAGCGCGGCCCCGAGCGCGGCTGGCTCGGCATCACGGCCGAGGGCCAGCTGCACGACGCGGCTTGGCAGCAACGGCTGCGGCAGGCCGCGCGCCAAGCCGGGCTGCCCGCGCTGGCCGCACCCGAGGTGCGCATGGCGCACCCCGATCAGCAGGCGCTGCTCGACACCCTGACCGCTATCCGGCTGCGGCGGCCCGTGGCCGACTGCGGGTTGGCGCTCAGCCCCCATGCCGAGGCGCACCTGTGGCCCGCGCCGCGCTGGGCGCGGCGCTTTGCCCCCGAGCTGATTGCCGAGACGCGCACGGTGGTCGAGCGCTGCACCTTCGGCCTGGACGAGTTGCGCTACGAATACCCGGACGAAATCGTGCCCCAGGGGCTGACGGCCACGCAACACCTGCGCGCACTGGTGGAGGCAGGCGCGCGCCAGCGCTACCCGCACGGCATACCAGCCCCCGTGCAGGCGCAGCTCGAACACGAACTCGCCCTCATCGCCGAGCTGCGCTACGAGCCCTACTTTCTGACGGTCTACGACATCGTGCGCTTCGCACGCTCGCGCGACATCCTGTGCCAGGGCCGGGGATCGGCGGCCAACTCGGCCGTGTGCTACTGCCTGGGCATCACCGAGGTCGATCCGGCAAACCATTCCCTGCTGTTCGAGCGCTTCATCAGCCGCGCGCGGGCCGAGCCGCCCGACATCGACGTCGACTTCGAGCACCAGCGGCGCGAGGAAGTCATCCAATACCTCTACGCCAAGTATGGCCGCGAGCGCGCCGCCCTGGCCGCCAGCCTGATCCGCTGGCACGGCCGCAGCGCCATCCGCGACGTGGGCAAGGCCCTGGGGCAGGACGCGGCCACCATCGACGCGCTGGCGCGCCAGTGCGGCCACCGCGAACCGCAGGAGCTGGAGCCGGCCGCGCTGGCCGCCGCGGGCTTGTCCCCCGACGACCCCACCGTGCAGCGCTGGCTGGCGCTGGCGCAGGCGCTGGTCGGCGCGCCGCGCCACCGCTCGCAGCACACGGGCGGCTTCGTGCTCACGCGCGGCCCGCTCACCCACACCGTGCCGGTGGTGCCCGCCGCCATGCCGGGACGCACAGTGATCGAATGGGACAAGGACGACATCGACGCGCTGGGCTTGCTCAAGGTGGACGTGCTCGCGCTGGGCATGCTCAGTGCGCTGCACGGCGCGCTGCGGTTGGTGGGCCAGTGGCGCGGGCGACCCTTCACGCTGGCCGACCTGCCGCGCGAGGACGCCGCCACCTACGCCATGATCCAGCGCGCCGACACGGTGGGCGTGTTTCAGATCGAAAGCCGCGCCCAGATGAGCATGCTGCCGCGCCTGCAGCCCGCGTGTTTCTACGACCTGGTGGTACAGGTGGCCATCGTGCGCCCCGGGCCCATCCAGGGGGGTATGGTCCACCCCTATTTGGCTGCGCGCGAGCGCCAGCGCCGGGGCGAGCCCGTATCGCTGCCGCGGCCCGAGCTGGCGCCCGCGTTGGCGCGCACGCTGGGTGTGCCCATTTTTCAGGAGCAGGTGATGCAAATCGCCATGCTGGCTGCGGGTTTTAGCGCCGAAGAAGCCGACGCCCTGCGCCGCGCCATGGGCGCGTGGCGCCGCCGTGGCGAGCTGGAGCGCTTCGAGCAGCGGCTGCTGGCCGGCATGGCCGAGCGTGGCTACGACACGGACTTTGCCCAGGCCATCGTGCGCCAGATCCGCGGTTTTGGCAGCTATGGCTTCCCGGAGAGCCATGCCGCCAGCTTCGCGCTACTGGCTTATGCGAGTGCCTGGCTCAAGTGCCACGAGCCCGCCGCTTTTTTGGCCGCGCTGCTCAATGCCCAACCGATGGGCTTTTATGCCCCGGCCCAGCTGGTGCAAGACGCCCAGCGCCACGGGGTGGTCGTGCGCCCGGTGGACGTCTGCCACAGCGACTGGGACTGCACGCTGGAGGCGACGGCCGCCCCCGCTCAGTCGGATGCCGACCGGGGCGATCGAGCCCCCGCGGACCCCAGGGGCGCACCGGCCGTGCGGCTGGGTCTGCGGCTGGTCGACGGATTGGGCGAGGCCAGCGGCCAACGCATCGTGGCGGCGCGCCGCGCGCAACCTTTTGCCAGTATCGAGGATCTGGCGCGCCGCGCCCGGCTGGACCGCGCGGCCCTGCACGCCCTGGCGCGCGCCGATGCGCTGTCCGGGCTGGCCGGGCACCGCCGCCAGCAGTGGTGGGCCGTCACGGGTTGGCACCCACCGCTGGCGCTGGAGCGTGCCGCGCCCCCCGAGCGCACGCCCGAACCCGACGCCGCTGGCGCCGCGCACGTGGCCGACGCCCGCGGCGCCCCCCCATGGCAGCCTCCCGCTGCCGAACTGAACGAAGAGGTCTGGCAAGACTACGCCAGCCTGGGCCTGAGCCTGCGGGCGCACCCGCTGCGGCTGCTGCGACAGCGGCTACCCGCGCCGCGCTGGCTGACCGCCGAACAGCTGCGCGACCAGCCGAACCGGCGGCTGGTGGGCGTGTGCGGACTGGTCATCGCACGCCAAAAACCCGCCACGGCCCAGGGCGTGCTGTTTCTGACGCTGGAAGACGAAACCGGCACGGTCCAAGTCATCGCCTGGCGCCGCGTGCAGGCCCGCTTTGGGCCGGCGCTGCGGCACGGACGGTTGCTGGCCATCCGGGGCCAGTGGCAACGGCACGGCGATGGCGCGCACGCGGTGTGCCACCTGATCGCCGGTCATGTGCACGACTGCAGCGACTGGCTCGACGGCCTGACCGTGGCCAGCCGGGATTTTCACTGAGCCGCTGCGAGCAGCAGCCTACAGGGCGTCAATCCCAGCCGCGGTCGCGCAACAGACCGACCACGACCCCCTCGATGACGAACGCCTCGCCGGGCCGCACGATGCGATCCGGCACCTCCGGGTTGGCCGCCTGCAGCCGCCAGCCCGCGCCATCGCGCTGCAGGCGCTTGACCGTCACTTCGTCGCCCAGGCGGGCGACCACCGTTTGACCGGGGCGCGCCTCGCGCACCGCCTGCACGGCCAGCAGGTCGCCGTCGTGAATGCCCGCGTCGCGCATCGACCAGCCACGCACCCGCAGCAAGTAGTCGGGCCGGCGTGCAAACCAACGCGGATCGGCCGGATACACCGCCTCCACGTGCTCCTGCGCCAAAATCGGCGATCCGGCCGCGACCCGACCGACCAGCGGTAGCTGCAGCAACGCCGAATCGCTGGCCGTGGCCGTTGCCCCATCGCACGCCAGCACGCGGATGCCGCGCGCGCTGCCGTCGAGCAGCGCGATGGCACCTTTGCGCACCAGCGCTCGCAGATGCGCCTCGGCCGCGTTGGGCGAGCGAAACCCGAATGCTTGCGCGATCTCGGCCCGGGTCGGCGGCACCCCGCGCGTGCCCAGCGACGCGAGGATGAAGTCGAGCACCTCGCGTTGGCGCGGGGTCAAATCCCCATGGACAGGATCGGCCATCGGCGGGCGCGTCGGCTGGGGGCGAGACGAAAGCGAGGCGGGCTGCATGAACCCGGACTGTAGCAGCGCCTTCAGCGGGGCGTATCCCCCGCCCGATCGTCGTCCCCGGCAGCCGGTGCGGCCGCCTGCGGGCGCGGTCGGCGCTGGGCACGTTGGGCCTGCCGCTCGGCCTCGGCCGCCTCGGCGGCAGCGCGCCACGTGGCAAACGCCTGCGGTGTCTCGAGTGTGATGCGCCCGATGGCACCGGCGCGAAAGTCGGCCAGTAGCGCCTCACCCGCCTTGTGCGGGTCAATGCGCCCACCAGGCAGCAGGGCCCCGCGTTTGCGGCCGATCGCCGCCAGCAGCTCATGGGCGGGATCGGCGGCAATCTGCTCCACCGTCCCCCCCAAGCGATACCGGGCTGCCAGCAGCCCGGGGTAATCTGCCTGCAGCACACGCAGAAGGGCCAGCGCGACCTCCTCCTCATCGTAAGCGTTGCGGCCCACGGCCCCACTGGCGGCCAACCAGTCGCCACTCTCCGGCACCACGATCTTGGGCCACAGCATGCCCGGCGTGTCGACCAGGTACACGTCGTCGGCCAGCACTACGCGCTGCTCTTGCTTGGTCACCCCCGGCTCGTCGGCGGCCTTGGCCGCGCGCTTGCCCACCAAGGTATTGATGAGGGTGGACTTGCCCACGTTGGGGATGCCCGCGATGAGCACCCGCAGCGGCTTGACCATGCCCCCGCGGTGCGGCGCGAGCCGCCGACATTCGGCCACCAGCGTGCGGGCCGGCCCCGGGACGTGCGCGTGCAGCGCGATCGCACGCATGCGCGGCTGCGCGTTGTAGTGCGCCAACCACTGCTCGGTGCGCACGGGGTCGGCCAAATCGGCTTTGTTGAGCACCTTCAGCGTCGGGCGCGCCCCAATCAGCTCTGCCAGCAGCGGATTGGCGCTGGAGCCGGGCAAGCGGGCATCGAGCAACTCGATGACGACGTCGATGGCTTTGAGCCGCTCGCGCAGCGCCTTGAGCGTCGCGTGCATGTGACCGGGAAACCACTGGACACTCACCGCCAACTCCCCCTCGGTGGAAAAAGGCGTCGGCTGCGCTCACGCATGGTCACGCAGCCAACCATGCAACTCGGCCACCGTGTGCGCCACAAAGCGCGGTTGCAGCGCGCGCAGATCGTCGTGCGGATGGGCGCCATAGGTCACCGCCACCGCGTCGCAACCGGCTTGCTGCGCCATCAGCAAGTCATGGGTCGTGTCACCGATCATCAGGGTGCGCTCGGGCGGCACGTCCAGCTCGTCCATCAGTTCCAGCAACATCTGCGGATGCGGCTTGCTCGCCGTCTCATCGGCCGTGCGCGAGGCGTGAAAGACCCCGTGCAGCGCCACCGTTTGCAACGCGACGTCGAGCCCGCGCCGGCTTTTGCCCGTGGCCACCGCCAGCCAGTGGCCACGCGCGCGCAGATCGTGCAACAGCGGCAACACGCCCTCGAACAGCGTCACCGCGTGTTGCTGCGTAAACCAATGGTGGCGGTAACGCTCGACCAGGAGTGGCTGGCGCTCGGGCGGCACATCGGGCGCCACGTGGGCCAACGCCTGCGCCAACCCCATGCCGATAACCCACGCCGCGCGCTCGCGCGACGGCGGCTCGCCGCCGACGTCGCGCACTGCGGCCTGGATGCAACCCACGATGAGCGCGGTGGAGTCGAACAGCGTGCCATCCCAGTCGAAGGCGATCAGGTCATAGCGGCGTGGCCGCGCGGCAACTGCGAAACGGTTTGGTTCGATCACGACCCATCCAGAAAGGCAAAGCGCCCCCACAGGGGCGACCCTCAAAAAGACGAAAGGCGCTTGACCGGCGCCTTTCGTCGGCCATGGGTGGAAGATCCCTCAGGCGACGCGATAGTTCTCGATGTTGCCACCCGCCGCCAGGATCTCCCGCACCCACGCGGGCTTGCGACCCGGTCCACCCGACCAGGTTTCGCCATTGGGGCCGCGATACTTGACTTCGCCTTTGCCCCGGCCTGCCTTGCCCTTGCGGCCAGCGGAACCCCCCAAATCTTGCACGGTGATGCCATATTCCGCCATGCGGGCGCGGATCTCGGCGATCACGGCGGCACGCTCTTGCTTGCGCAATTGTTCGGCCTGCGCCAGCAGGGCTTCTGCCTGCGCCTTGAGCTCTGCATAGGTTGCCATAACGACGTTGCTCCTGAATGTCAAAGAAATGTGGCGAACCACATCTATATTGTAATCACAAAAACCGTTGCACGTCACCCCATTGCGCCAATTCGGGCGGCAGTGGGGCCTGCAAGCTCAATTCTTCACCCCGCACGGGATGGCGAATCGACAGCCGCCAGGCATGCAAAAACATACGCCGCAGCCCGGAGCGTGACAGCCAACGGTTCCATTCGAAATCACCGTACTTGTCGTCGCCCGCGATGGGATGCCCGCAATGCGCCAGATGCACCCGAATCTGATGCGTGCGTCCGGTTTTGATCGTCACGGACAGCAGACTCATTGGCGGCGCATCGGGCGGCGCGTCCGGTGGCGGTTGCACGGTGCCGAGCACACGCACGAGCGAAATGGAGCGCTGTCCCTGTGGGTCGCGCGCATCGGTGACGCGCACCCGCCGCTCGCCATCGGGCAACAGGTATTTGTGCAGCGGCACATCGATCACCTTGCGCCCGGCGGGCCACACCCCGCGCACCAACGCCAAATAGGTTTTGCCCGTGCTGCGCTGCCGAAATTGATCCTGCAGGGCCTTGAGCGCACTGCGCTTCTTGGCCACCAGCAGCACCCCACTGGTGTCGCGGTCCAAGCGATGCACCAACTCCAGCAGCGGCGCCTGCGGATGCGCCCGGCGCAACTGCTCGATCACACCGAACGCCACCCCGCTGCCCCCATGCACCGCCACCCCGGCGGGTTTGTCCACCGCCAGCAGCACCTCGTCTTCGTACAGCACGGGGAAGGTGCGCGCCGGCACGGCGGGTGCGGCCTCGGGCGAACGCTGGGGCACGCGAACCGGGGGCAGCCGCACATCGTCACCCGGGTGCAAGCGCGTATCGGCACGCGCACGCGCCTTGTTCACGCGCACCTCACCACTGCGGATGATGCGGTAGATCAGTGGCTTGGGCACGCCCTTGAGCTCGCGCAGCAAAAAATTGTCGAGCCGCTGATCGGCGGACTCGGCATCGACGGTGAGGTGACGGACGGCAGGGACGGACATGAAAACGAGCCAAAGGGCCGGGCGGCACGCGGGCACGGTGGGCGGTCTATAATGCCCTTGCTTGTTCGTGCGCCGAAAGATGTTCGGGGTGCCACGAAGTGTACGGCACGCCCAGAGAGGGCGCAGGCAGGCAACCGTTGCCGAACCCCAGGCGGGGTGCCGCATTCGACCCCCGTTGGCCCGGGGCCCAAAGGCCCGCCAGCGGAAAGACGCGCACCGCCGGGATGAACCGACGTCCAGTCAGCGAACCCGAACCGGAATACCCCAAACGTGCAGCCCGCCACCTGTCTGATCTCGCGGCGTCGGTCTGCACGAGGACCCAGTGACCACCGAGACGCCCGCCCACCCGTGTCGTACGACGGCCCGTCATCCCTGTTCACCGTGATCCACGCGCCCATGCCCGGGAGCGTGTCCACACCCTGCCTGGCGCTGCGCCACGCAGGGTGACACGCCTTCCCGCAGCTCTCCGGCCATTCCTCCCTCGTTCGCTCGATCGGTCTGCGGTTTGCGGCATCCGCGCCCCACCGGGGGCGCTCGTACGAGACTGTGTTCGAGGAACGCACGATGAAACGCATGTTGATCAACGCCACGCAGGCCGAAGAGCGCCGCCTGGCGATCGTGGATGGGCAGAAACTGCTCGATTACGAAATCGAAATCGAAGGGCGTGAGCAGCGCAAGGGCAATATCTACAAGGCCGTCGTCACGCGCGTCGAGCCGTCGCTGGAGGCCTGCTTCGTCGACTACGGTGAGGAACGCCACGGCTTTTTGCCGTTCAAGGAAATCTCGCGCCAGTATTTCCAGGGTAACGTGCCACCGTCGCAGGCCCGCATCCAGGACGTCATCAAAGAAGGCCAGGACCTGCTGGTGCAGGTGGAAAAAGAGGAGCGGGGCAACAAGGGGGCAGCGCTGACCACTTTTATCAGCCTGGCCGGCCGCTATGTGGTGCTGATGCCCAACAATCCCCGCGGTGGCGGCGTGAGCCGGCGCATCGAGGGTGACGATCGCGCCGAATTGAAGGCCACGCTGGACAAGCTGGAATACCCCAGCGGCATGAGCATCATCGCGCGCACCGCCGGCATCGGGCGCGAAGCCGCGGAGCTGCAGTGGGACCTCAATTACCTGCTCAAGCTCTGGAGCGCAATCGAAGGCGCCGCCAAGTCGCTGACCAAGCCGGAGCTGATCTACCAGGAATCGACCCTGGTCATCCGGGCGATTCGCGACTATTTCAACAGCGACATCGGCGAGATCCTGATCGACACCGACGATATCTTCGAGCAGGCCAAGGGTTTCATGTCCCACGTCATGCCCGAATACGTCAACCGGGTCAAGCGCTACCGTGACAACGCGCCGCTGTTTTCGCGCTTCCAAATCGAGCACCAGATCGAGACCGCCTACAGCCGCACCGTCACCCTGCCCTCGGGTGGGGCGATCGTGATCGACCAGACCGAGGCGCTGGTGGCCATCGACGTCAACTCGGCGCGCGCCATCAAGGGGGGCGACATCGAGGAGACCGCGCTGCGCACCAACCTCGAAGCGGCCGATGAAGTCGCGCGCCAGGCCCGCTTGCGCGACTTGGGCGGCCTGATCGTGATCGACTTCATCGACATGGAGGACAGCAAGAACCGGCGCGAGGTCGAAAACCGCCTGCGCGAAGCGCTGCGGCAAGACCGCGCGCGCGTGCAGTTCGCGCCCATCAGCAAGTTTGGGCTGCTCGAGATGAGCCGTCAGCGCCTGCGCCCGACGCTGTCCGAGGGTGCCTCCATCCCCTGCCCGCGCTGCGGCGGCTCGGGCCACATCCGCGACACCGAATCGTCGGCGCTGCAAATCCTGCGCGTCATCCAGGAAGAGTCACTCAAAGACAACACCGCCGCCGTGCTGGTGCAAGTGCCGGTCGAGGTCGCCAGTTTCTTGCTCAACGAAAAGCGCGTCGAGATCACCAAAATCGAGCTCAAGCAGCGCATCAGCGTGCTGCTGGTGCCCAACAAGTCGCTCGACACGCCCAACTACAAGCTCGAACGCCTCAAGCGGCTGGACAACCTGGACGCCAGCTACAAGCTCGCCGACATCGCCGAAGACGTCGCGCTGGTCACCCGCCGCAGTCAGGAACGCACCAACCGGCAAGAGCCGCTGATCAAGGGTGTGCTGCCCGACGGCCCGGCGCCGGTGGCCGCGCCCCGGCCCGAGGCAGCCGCGCCCTCGCCCCACCCCGGCGTGGTGGCGGCGCAGCCCTCTGCCCCCACTCCCGCCCCTGCCGCGCGTGCGGCGACCGCGGCGCCGGTGGTCGCCGAAACGGGCTTCATCGCTTGGCTCAAGCGGCTCTTTGGCTGGCAAGCCGTGCCAGCGGCCACACCGGCACCGGCCGCGCCGGCTGCTACGCCGGCGACCGCGTCGCCCGCACGGCCTGGCGGCGACGAGCCACGCCAGCGCCAGGGCCGCGGCGGCCGTGACCGCCCCCGCAACGACGCCCGCTCGCGCGCCGAGCGATCGGCCGAAGACCCCTCCGCTGGTACCGGTGATGCCCGGGTATCGCGTGCCGAGGAAGGCGCCACCGAAGGACGCCGCGAGCGCGGAGAGCGGGCGGGCGAGCGCCGTCCACGCAGCGAGCGCCCGGCTCGGCCACCGCAAGCGGACGGTACGCAGCAGACACGGTCGGCATCCAACGCCGCACCCGTCGAGTCCGACGACGTGGCGGCCACCGCCCCGGCAGTGGCGGCGGCTGAGGCTGGCGAGGCCACGACCGACGCGCGCGAACGGGGTGGGCGCGGCGATCGGCGTCGGCGTGGCCGCCGCTCGCGCGGCGATACCGCAGCCGCCGAGACAGCCACCACGCCCGACGCAGCCGTCGTGCCCGACAGCATGACCACGGCTGCCCCCCAGCCGGAAACCGAGGGCGCAAACCCCGATGCAGCACCTGAGGCCGGCACACCCGCGCTGGGAGATGCAGCGGTCGCTACCGACGGCAACGAATCGGCCCCACGCGAGCGCCGCAGCCGCGACCGCTACGGGCGCGACCGTGCCCGCCGGGCGTCCACGCCAGCCACGTCGGATTCGGAAGCGGTGCTCGACACCAGCGCGAGCACGCCGCAGCCCACCGCCGGGGACGGGGACGTGACAGTGGACACCCCGCGGCGCTCGTACTTTGCCCGGCCGCAGACGGCGCCGGCGGGCGAGGCCGAGGCCCGCGTCCAGCCGGCTCCGGCCCCGGTTCCCACAGCCGAAACCCCGCTGGCAGCGGACGTTCCCGCCGAGGCCACGGCACCCGCACCCGCACCCGCCGCGGCGCCGATCGCCGCCAGCGGTGCCGACACTGCCCAACCATTCACCCTCCCCGTAGACGAGCTGGCAGCGCTGGCCCGTGCAGCGGGTCTGGAGTGGGTGCAGTCGGACGCGAACAAGGTCGCTGCCGCGCAAGCCGCCATCGCGGCCGAGCCTGCGCCCGTGCACGTCCCGCGCGAGCCGCGGCCGGCACCCGCGGTCAGCGAAGGGCCGCTGGTGCTCATCGAGACCCGGCGTGATCTGCGCGACATGCGCTGGCCGTTCGACGCGTGAGCCTCCGCGCGCTTCGGGCCGGTGCGCCTTGACCTGCGTCAAGCCGCACGGCCCGCGCCCCCACTACCCTTGCGCGTCATGAGCACCGAGCCCTTTCCCGACATCCCACCCCTGTACTGGAGCGACGCGCTCGCCACGGGTGACGCGCGCATGGACGAGACCCACGAGGAATTCGTGACCCAGCTCGCCGCGCTGCGCGCGCTGCCACACGACCAGCAGCTCGCGCCCTACCGGGCGTTGGTCGCCCACACGCGGGAACACTTCGCGCGCGAGGAGCGCTGGATGGTCGCGGTTGGCTTTGCGCCCGACAACTGCCACGCCAGCCACCACCGGCAAATCCTCGACACCATGCGCGCGGTGGAGGAGCATTACCTGCAGGGCGACCACGAGATCATCGAGCGCATGGCCGCGGCGCTGGCCGAGTGGTTTCCCATGCACGCGCAGACCATGGACGCGGGGCTCGCGCAGCATATGCGCACGGTCGGCTTCGACTCGCGCAGCGAAACCCTGGCCGACCCCGGCCGCGTGCGCCCCGCCACCATGACGGGCTGCGGCAGCGTGCACTGCAGCTAAAACCCCTGCGCGCGTTTTTCTTCAAAGCGCGCCAGCCGCATTTCACGTGACGGGCTGGGGGCATCGGCGCTACGATGCGCGAAAAACGAGGAGACCCCATGCCCGTCATCACCTGCATCGAAGACCTGCGCCGCCTGGCGCAGCGGCGCGTGCCGCGCATGTTCTACGACTACGCCGACAGCGGCTCGTGGACCGAGAGCACCTATCGCGCCAACGAATCGGACTTCCAGCCCATCCGCCTGCGCCAGCGCGTGGCCGTGCCGATGGAGCCGCGCAGCACGCGCACCACCATGGTCGGCCAGCCCGTGACCATGCCCGTGGCGCTGGCGCCCACAGGGCTGACCGGCATGCAACACGCCGACGGCGAAATCCTCGCCGCACGGGCGGCCAAGGCGTTTGGCGTGCCGTTCACGCTCTCCACCATGAGCATCTGCTCGATCGAAGACGTCGCCCAGCACGCCGGCGAAGGTTTTTGGTTTCAGCTCTACGTGATGCGTGACCGCGACTTCATCGCGCGCCTGATCGACCGCGCCAAGGCCGCCCGCTGCGGCGCGCTGGTGCTGACGCTGGACCTGCAGATTTTGGGGCAACGCCACAAAGACCTGAAAAACGGTCTGTCGGCACCGCCCAAACTGACCCTGCCCAACATCCTGAACATGATGACCAAGCCGCGTTGGTGCTGGGGCATGTTGCGCACGCCACGGCGGCAGTTCGGCAACATCGTGGGGCACGTCAAAGGCGTGGCCGACATGGGCAGCTTGTCGGCGTGGACGGCGCAGCAGTTCGACCCCACGCTCAACTGGGCCGACGTCGAGTGGATCAAAAAGCGCTGGGGCGGCAAGCTCATCCTCAAGGGCATCATGGACGTCGAGGATGCCAAGCTTGCCGCCAACTCGGGGGCGGACGCGATCATCGTCAGCAACCACGGGGGCCGCCAGCTCGACGGCGCCGAGTCCAGCATCCGCGCGCTGCCGCGTATCGTCGAGGCCGTGGGTTCGCAGATCGAGATCCACCTCGACAGCGGTATCCGCAGCGGGCAAGATGTCCTCAAAGCGCGCGCCCTCGGCGCACGGGGCACTTACATCGGCCGTGCCTTTCTGTACGGCCTGGGTGCGATGGGCGAGGCGGGCGTGACCAAGGCGTTGGAGATCATCCACAAAGAACTCGACCTGACCATGGCCTTCACGGGCCACACGAATATCGAGACCGTGGACCGCTCGATCCTCATCCCCGGCACCTACCCCACGCCCTGACCGATTCGGGCGCCCATCCCGGCCCGCACACCGTCTGCACACACCCGGCCCGCAAAAAAGCCCGCCGAGGCGGGCTTGGGGCGACGGCAGAAATCGCGAACGGCTTACGCTGCGATGCCGGGATTGCCGCCCACGTTGATGATCTTCGGTTGGTTGACCTTGACCGGCTTGATCACCTTCTTGTCGCGCAGATACGCTGAAACCACGTCCCAGATGGGGGTGCCGGTCACGCCTTCCTGCACCGACGCCCAACCCGCGACCTTGTACTTCTTGTCGGCCTCCAGCGGCTTGCCGCGCAGCGTCAAGTTCTGGATGCGCTGGCCCATGCGCGCCGTGGGGTCGATCGTGTACTGGATGCCGCCCACGCGCACCATGTCGCCGCCCTGCTGGTAGTACGGATCGGGGTTGAACAGGTTGTCGGCCACGTCCTCCATGATCTCCTTGATCTGGGCGCCAGTAAATTCGTTGAGCGTGGTGGCCGGATAGGTCATCGCCATCTGATCCATCATGCGCTCATAGGTGATGGCATCGCCCGGCAGCAAGCTGGTACCCCAGCGCACGCCTGGCGAGAAGGCGGCATCGGCGCCCTTGACCTCCATGAGCGCATCCAGGATCAACTGGTCCCAGGTGCCGTTGAAGTTACCGCGGCGGTACAGCAAGCCCTCGGTGACCGCGAGTTTTTCCTCCAGCTTGGCCTTGTACGGTGCGCGCACCTGTTCGATGAAGCGCGCCATCTCCGCGTCCGCCGGCAGCAGGTTGGAAAACACGGGCAGCAATCGATACTGGTAGCCGCGCACCTGGCCGTCGCGCACATCGAAGTCGAGCACGCCCAGAAACTTCCCGTTCGAGCCGGCATTGGTCACCAGCGTCTGACCGCCGGCATTTTTGACGATCACGGGCGCGGGCATCCCGTCGTGGGTGTGCCCGCCCAGGATGGCGTCCACCCCGCGCACCCGCGAGGCCATCTTGATGTCGACGTC
>NZ_CALIND010000125.1:0-19410 GCF_938045175.1 uncultured Tepidimonas sp. | reverse complement strand
CGGAAGCGCTGCTGTGGCAGACGGGCTATCTCACCATCACCGGCGTGGAGCGGCTCGGGGGACTCGTGCAGTACCAACTGGGCTATCCCAACCGCGAGGTGGAAAGCGCTTTCAACCAGGCGCTGCTGCGCGCCTGGGTGCCACCGCAGGTGCCCACGCAGCCGCTGCCGCTTCTGAAGAAGTGGTTCGCGCTTGATTGGACTGCCCTGCGCACGCACTTCGAGTCGCTCTTTGCCAGAATCCCGGCCGACTGGTACCGGGCGATTCCCGTGCTGCACTACGAGGGCTACTGGGCCAGCGTCTTCTACTCGCACCTGGCCAGCCTCGGGCTCGATCTCACCCCGGAAGACGTCACGAACCAAGGCCGCATCGACTTGACGCTCAAACTGCCGCAGGCCATCGTCATCATGGAGTTCAAGCGCATCGATGGCGACCAACCCACGGGCGAGGCGATGGCGCAGCTGCGGCAGCGGGGCTACGCCGACAAATACCGCGCCGACGGCCGCCCCATCTGGCTGCTGGGCGTGGAGTTCAGCAGCACCACGCGTAATGTGGAGGGATGGGAGGTTGAGCCTGCCTGAGATGGTCCGAGCGTTTCACGTGGAACCATCATTGGCGATTTCGAAACCCGGCTCACTTGCGGGAGTTGCCAATCGTCAAATGGCTGACGTACATTGTGGGGTATCGTTAGCTTATCTAAACCCCGTCGTACCCAAAGGAGCCTCCATCATGACCCGTAACGTCGGCGGCATCGACCGCATTCTTCGCATCGCCATTGGCCTCCTCTTGATCGCGCTGGCTGCCACCGGCACCGTCGGTGTCTGGGGCTGGATCGGCATCGTCCCGCTGGCCACGGGGCTCATCGGCTGGTGTCCGCCGTACGCCATTTTTGGCATCAACACCTGCAAAACTCGCAGCGGCGAATAACCTGCCGAGCCCGCACGCCCTTGCCGTGCGCGGCGCCGATCTTGGAGAGCCTATGCACCGTTTGCGGCGCTGGCTGGCCGTCGCGAGTTGCTTGGGCACGCTGGGCGTGCTGGTCCCGGCCTTGGGCGGACCGAGCACACCCCCGGCGGATCAGGTCGCTTTTGGCGACGTCTTCCGCTACCAGGGGGTGCCCATGCTGTGGATCGAACCCGACAGCGGGCGCATCGTCGATGCCAACGAGGCGGCCGCCTTGCTCTATGGCCGCTCCGTGGTCGAGCCGCGGCAGCAGCACTTTCAGAACATCAACCTGCTGTCTGAACGACGGGTGGCCGAAGAACGCCAGCCCGACACCCTGGCACAAACGCAGCGCAAAGAGCTGTGGCTGCTGGCTGCCGTGATGGCACTCGGCGCGGTGGTGGCGGTCTTGATCACGGCCGCGCTGGGGCTTCGCCGCCGGGCACAATGGGCCACCGCGCAATGGCAGCAAGCTCAACAGGCGTTAAAGATGCGCGAAGCGTCGCTCCAACACCTAGCACGATCGGCCCACGGCATGCAGCTGGCGCTGCAGGGTGCTGGCCTGGGTAGCTGGGATTGGGACTTGCGCCTCGATCGCCTGCAGCTCGACCCACCAGCCTTGCAGGTATTGGGTCACTCGGTCGCCACCCTGCCCACGCTGAACATGACGCGCTGGCTGGATTTGATCGCGCCGGCCGACCGCTCGCTGTTCGAGCACGCGTGGGCGCGCCACCTCAGCGGGCAACAGCCGCTACTGGAGTGCGAACTGCGCCTGCGCCACCGCGACGGTCATGAGGTGCCCGCGCTCTTGCGCGGGCAGGTGGTGGCGCGCGGCGACGATGGCACGCCGTGGCGGGTGGCGGGCATACTGGCCTACCTGAGCACGCTACACGAATACCAGCGCGCCGCCTCCCTGGCCGAGCAGGTCTTTCGCTACACGCACGAAGCCGTGTTGGTCACGGATGCCCAGGGTTGTATCGTGCGCGTCAACGACGCTTTCGGACGGCTGACCGGCTATGCGCCGGACGAGGTCCTGGGGCGCAACCCGTCGCTGCTGGCCTCCGGCCGGCACGATCGCGCGTTTTTTGCCGCCATGTGGAACGCCCTGCAAACGCAAGGCCACTGGTCGGGCGAAATCTGGAACCGCCGCCGCGACGGTGCGTTGATGGCCAACTGGATGACCATCAGCGTGATGCGCGACCCGCGCGGCGAGGTGCAGGGCTACGTTGGTGTTTTCCACGACATCACCCAGCGCAAGCAGACCGAGGCCGAGCTGCAGCGCACCGCACTCACCGATGCGCTAACCGGCCTGGGGAACCGCGTGCTGCTACACGACCGGCTGCAGCAGGCGATGGCCCGCACCGCCCGTCACGGCGCGTGCCTGGCGGTCGTGATGCTGGATCTGGACGGCTTCAAAGCCATCAATGATACCCACGGTCACGCCGCGGGCGACCGCCTGCTGATTGCGCTGGCACAGCGGCTGCGTGCGCTGGTACGCGAGGTGGACACTGTCGTGCGGCTGGGAGGTGACGAATTCGTGCTGCTGCTGCCGGATCTGATCCGCCCACAGGATGCCGAGCCGTTGTTGCAGCGCATCTTGCAAGCGATGGCGCAGCCAGTGGATGATGCCGCTGGGGCGCTGCAGGTGTCGGCCAGTGTCGGCGTCACCTATTACCCGCAAGAACCGCCCGTGGACGCCGACACACTGTTGCACCAGGCCGATGAGGCGATGTACTGGGCCAAGCGCAGCGGGCGCAACCGTTATGCCGCCTGGACCCCTGCCTTGGCCAACAATGGCGGCACCTCGTCGGCCGCAAGCGCGGGAGCAAACCACCAGCCTTGATGCACGGGACAGCAGCGGCGACGAAGGTTAGCCCATTGCCCCGGCCGCCAAACCCCTCTGCGACGGGCGCCGGCTCAATACACCCCTGCGCTCCCCGGTGGCCGCGTCTTGAAGCGCCGATGTAACCAATGGTACTGCCCAGGTGTTTCGCTGATCCACGCCTGCAGCTCGGCGTTCATGCGCTGCGCGTCGGCCACGTCGTCGCCGCTGGGGTAGTCGGCCCAGGCCGCGCCCACCCAGACGCGATAGCCATGCCGGTCCAGCCGCGCCACCACCGGCCGCACGGGGGCGCGAGCCACTCCAGCCAGCCGCGGCAGCGAGGTAACGGTGGCGGCCGGAACCCCAAAAAACGGCACGAACACCGACTCGCGCGGACCGAAATCCATGTCTGGCAACAGATAGACCGCGCTGCCTGCGCGCAGTGCGCGCACCAGGCCGCGTACCCCCTCGCGGCGCGAGACGACCTGCGGCGCGCCAAAGCGCTGGCGCCCTTGGCGCACCCACGCGTCCAGCGTGCGGTTGACCTGGGGAGCATACAAGCCCGCCCACGGGCGGTCGATGGCCTGCGTCAGCCGCGTCCACGCCGCGTCCAGCCCCACGAAGTGGGGCACGAACAACAACTGGGGGCCCGGCGCGGCCAGCGCCGCCCACTCGCCGTCCAGCCGCACGCGCTGCGCCACGACCGTCGCCGGGGCGTGCCAAAGCCAAACCCGGTCCACAAACGCCTGGCCGAAATGGATGAACGTTTGCCACGCCCAGGTCCGCCGTTGCGCAGCAGACGCCTGCGGAAAACACAACGCCAGATTGCGCTGCACGATGGCGCGCCGACGATGCGCCAACAGGTACAACCCCGCGCCCAGGGTCGCACCCACCGTGCGCAGCAGCGGCAGCGGCAAGCGGGCGGCCCAGCGCAACCAGGCCGGGCCGGGCGTGAGGGCGTGATGGACAACAGCGGTGTCGGTCATGACCGCTGCGGATGATAGCGGCGGCCGACACGCCCACACGAACTGCGCCCACCCCCGGGCGGGACTGTCACGCCGACAGCGGATCGTCGATGCGAATCCAGGTGGTTTTGAGTTCGGTGTATTTATCCAGCGCATGCAGCGACTTGTCACGCCCGATGCCGCTTTGCCGAAAACCGCCAAATGGCACGGTGATGTCGTCCTCGTCGGACTGGTTGACGTGCACCGTGCCGGCGCGCAGCGCGCGCGCCACCGCGTGCGCCTTATTGAGGTCACGCGTCCACACCGCCGCCTGTAGGCCGTAAATGCTGTCGTTGGCCTGCCGTACCGCGTCGGCCAGGTCGGTGAAGGTGATGACCGACAGCACGGGGCCGAAGATCTCCTCGCGCGCGATGGTCATGGTATTGGTCACCCCGTCGAAGACCGTGGGCTGCACGTAGCAGCCGCCCGGCACTGGCTCGACTGCCTGCCCCCCGGCAAGCAGGCGTGCGCCTTCGGCCTGGCCCTGCTCGATGTAGCGCAGCACGGTGTCGAGCTGGATGCGGTCGACAATGGCGCCCATGATCGTCTGTGGCTCCAGCGGGTTGGCGGGCTGGTAGCGCGGCACCAGCGCCAGCGCTTTTTCCAGGAAGGCCTCCTTGATACTGGCCTCGACGAACAGCCGCGACGGTGCGTTGCAGCTCTCGCCCTGGTTGAAAAAGATGCTGGAGACGGCGGCCTCGACCGCCCGGTCCAGATCGGGACAGTCGGCACACACGATGTTGGGTGACTTGCCGCCCAGCTCGGTCCAGGCGCGCTTGAGGTTGCTCTGGCCCGCCATGACGTGGATTTGCTTGCCCACCCGCGTGCTGCCAGTAAAGGCGATGGCGTCGACATCCATGTGCAGGGCCAGGGCACTGCCCGCCTCGGGCCCGTAACCAGGTACGACGTTGAGCACGCCGGGCGGCAGGCCGGCCTCCAGCGCCAACTCGGCCAGGCGCAGCGCGGTCAGGGGCGACTTTTCGCTCGGCTTGAGCACCACCGAATTGCCCGCGGCCAGGGCGGGCGCGATTTTCCACGCCGCCATCAACAGCGGATAGTTCCACGGCACGATGATGCCAACCACCCCGACTGGCTCGCGCGTGATCAGCGCGAGCGCGGTGCGTGGAGTAGGCGCGATTTCGTCGTAGATCTTGTCCACCGCCTCGCCGTACCAGCGGATGCAATTGGCCGCGCTGTGCACGTCCACGCTCTTGGCGTAACGGATGGGTTTGCCCATGTCCAGCGTCTCGGTCAGCGCCAGCTCGTCGGCGTGGGCCAGCAGCCGCTCGGCCAGGCGGATGAGCACGCGTTTGCGCGCCGCCGGGGCTTGGCCACACCAACGCCGGTCCTCGAACGCGCGCCGCGCCGCCGCCACCGCCGCGTCGATGTCGGCCGGGCCGCCGCGCGCCACGGTGGTCAACAGCCGCCCGTCGATGGGCGAAAGGCAGTCGAATGTGCGGCCGTCGGCCGCCTCGACCCGGCGGCCGTCGATGACAGCGCGGCCATCGAGCGCCGGGGTGACAGCGGGGGTGGGGGTTTCGGGCATGGTCAAGGCTCCTTCGGATGGTGCGTCCTATCCTACGGCAGCGCGGGCGCGCCTGGCGCAGCCACTTGCGGCACGCACTGGTGGTCCGCTTCCGCGCCCGTGACAGGTCGTCCTACACTGCCGTCCTAGGTGCCGCAAAAGGTGCGATAGCGGCGAGCAGTCATGGGATCGGCCGGTTGGGCATAGCGCTCGAGCCCCGGGCGCTCATCAAACGGCTGCTGCACCACGGACAGCAGCGCCTCGAACGGGGCCATATCGCCCTCGTCGCTGGCGGCGCGCAGCGCTTCCTCCACGCGCTGGTTGCGCGGGATATAAATCGGGTTGACGCACCGCATGGCGTGCGCCCAGTCCGTGGGGGACCCGTGCGCGTTGCGCTGCAGGCGCGCTTGCCAGCGCGTGAGCCACGCATCCAGCGCCGCCACATCGGCAAACAGCGCGGCCAGAGGCTGCGCCGCCGCCGCCGACGCGCGCGCCGGTTGGGTATCGAGTGCCGCCGCCAAATCGCTCAAGCGCCGGTGCGCCAGCGTCCAATCCACCGCTTGCGCGTGCAGCAGGTGCAGCCAGTCGTCGATGAGCGCCTGGTCTGCGCCGTCCAGCGCGGCATCGGTCGGCGGCGCCTCACCCGCTTGCCAGCCCAGTTTGGCCCGCATGATCGCCAGCCAATGGTGCCGGTAGCGCGCGCCAAAGCGCTCGATCGCGGCCTGAGCCAGGGCCAGCGCGGCCTCTTCGTCGGGATGCAGCAGTGGCAACAAGGCCTCGGCCAGCCGTGCCAGGTTCCACTGCGCCATGCGCGGTTGGTTGCCCCAGGCGTAGCGGCCGCCATGGTCGATGGAGCTGAACACCGTCTGCGGATCGAACGCCTCCATGAACGCGCATGGGCCGTAGTCGATCGTCTCGCCGGAGAGCGTCATGTTGTCCGTGTTCATGACGCCGTGGATGAAGCCCAACCCCATCCACTGGGCCACCAGCGCCGCCTGCCGCTCGCACGCGCCTTCCAGCAGCGCCACATACGGCTGCTCATGCGGCCCGGGGTCGTGGCGCTGCAAGGTGTGGTCGGCCAAGCGCCGCAGCAGCTCCACATCCCCACTGGCCGCCACCCACTGAAAGGTGCCGACCCGGATGTGGCTCGCCGCCACGCGCACCAGCACCGCGCCCGGCACACGCTGGGGCAAGCCGTCCACCTCGCGCCAGATCGTCTCACCGGTGGCGACGACGGCGAGCGACCGGCTGGTGGGCACGCCCAACGCGTGCATGGCTTCGCTGATCAGATATTCCCGCAGCATCGGCCCCAGCGCCGCCTTGCCGTCACCGCCGCGCGCAAAGGGGGTGCGCCCAGAGCCCTTGAGCGCCACGTCGCGCAGGCGGCGATGGCGGTCGAGCACCTCGCCCAGCAACAGGGCGCGCCCGTCCCCCAGGCGCGGCACATAGCCGCCGAACTGGTGGCCGGCGTACCCCTGCGCGACGGTGCGCACCTCTGGCGGCCACCCTTGACCACACAGCAAGGCCGCGCCCTCGGGCCCGCGCAACCGTTCGGCAGGCCAACCGAGTTCGGCCGCCAGCGCATCATTGAAGACCACGAGCGCGGGCTGTGGCACCGGTGCCGCCCGCCACGGGATGCACAAGGGGGCGAGTTCGGTGGCGTAGCGGTGCTGCAAACCCGGCATGGCGTCGATCATGCCGCCAAGGGTAGCGACAGCGGGGCCCGACGCGGCGACGGCCGCGTCAAGACCCTATCGCGCACCGGCCCTCCCGGTGATGCGGCACGCTGACGGTTGGGGCTCAGGCGCGGGTGGCGGCTGCGATCTCGCGCTCGCGCCGACGCGTGTTGCGCGCCACCCACAACGCGTAGCTGACGATGACGACCGTCACCACTGCAATCAGGATCGTGGCCGCGGCGTAGATGGTGGGGTTGATGCCGCGCCGCGCGTAGCCGAAGATGACCTGCGGCAGCGTGTTGACACCGGGGCCCGACAAAAACTCCGAGATCACCACGTCGTCGAACGACAGCGTAAACGACAGCAGAAATGCTGCCAGCACGGCAGGCGCGATGTTGGGCAGCGTCACCAGAAAGAACACCTGGTGCGGGCGCGCACCCAGGTCCATGGCGGCTTCTTCGATGCGGCGGTCCATCTCGAGCAGGCGCGACTGCACCACCACCATGGCATACGCCATGCCCATGAGCGTGTGGCCCAGGACGATGGTGAGCATGCCACGCTGCGGCCAGCCAAAGACGTTTTGCGCGCCTACCATCAGCAACAGTAGGGACAGGCCAATGATCACCTCTGGCATGACCAGCGGCGCGTTGACCATGCCTGAAAACACCGTTCGGCCCCAGAAGCGCCGGTAGCGCACCAGCACGAAGGCGGCGAACGTGCCCAGCACCGCCGACAGCACGCCGGTCGTCAGCGCCACTTTGAGCGACACGAAGAACCCGTTGACGATTTTGGTGTCGGCCAGTAGCGCCTCGTACCAGCGCAGCGAGAAGCCGGTGAACACCGCGTCTTGCCGCGTGCTGTTGAACGAAAAGACGATCATGAACAGCAGCGGGGCGTACAAAAACGCGTACACCAGCAGCAACCAGCCTTTGCTAAAGTGGCGTCCGAGCCAACGCGTCATGGCGACTCCCCTTCAGTGTGCGGCGCGCTCGCCGCTGTAGCGGTAGTAGATGGCCAGCGGCACGACGATGAGCGCGATCATGACCACCGCCAGCGCCGCGGCCCGCGGCCAGTTGTTGGCGGTAAACATCTCGTCCCACACCACGCGGCCGATCATCAGGTTCTCCGGGCCGCCCAGCAGCGAGGGGATGACGAACTCGCCCACCGACGGGATGAACACCAGCATGAAGCCCGCGATGATGCCGGCCTTGGACAGCGGCACCGTCACCAACCAGAACGCCTTCCAGGGCGTGGCACCCAGGTCGTAGGCGGCCTCGAGCAGCCGCCAGTCCATCTTGACCAGGTTGGCGTACAGCGGCAGCACCATGAAGGGCAAGTACACATACGTCATGCCCACCAGCATCGACACGTTGGTGTAGAGCAGGTGCAGCGGCTCATCGATCACGCCCAGCGCCATGAGCGCGCGGTTGAGGATGCCCGCGTCGGCCAAAATGCCCTTCCAGGCGTAGACGCGCAGCAGAAAAGAGGTCCAAAACGGCAGCATCACCAGCAATAGCAGCGCCGGGCGCACCGCGGGCGCGCTGCGGGCGATGAAATACGCAAACGGATACCCGATCACGAGGCACAGCGTCGCCGTGATGGCCGCATACAGCAGCGAGCGCGCGTACGCTTCGACGTACAGCGTCTGAAACAGCGGACCGTCCCACTGCGCTTTGAAGATGCTCCAGTAGTTTTCGTACTTCAAGCGCAGCACGCCGGTTTCAGCGTCCCACAAGGGCTGGAACGGGTCGATGCCGTCACCCATGTCGACGAAGCTGATGTAGAGCAGGATCAGGAACGGCAGTGCAAAAAAGACCGTCAGCCAGCCAAACGGCACGGCAATGACGAAACGCCGCCCGGGCATCGGCAGCGGCGCGGCGCGCTCGGGGGTGGAGGGGTGACTCATGATGGCGCAGGCAGTGGGGATGCGGACATGCGCCGCGGTCAGTCGCGCAGCACGACACCAGCAGTGTCGTTCCACCAGAACCAAACCTCGTCCTCCCAGGTGATGTCGGACAGGTCGTGGCGCGAGGTATTGGCTTCGGTGATCTTGACTTTTTGTCCCTGCGGTGTGACGACGATGTAGCTGTTGTACGAGCCGAAGTAGGCAATCTCTTTGACCCGGCCCTGAAACAGGTTGCACGGCACGCCCTCGGGTCGGGTCTTGGCGATCTCGATCTTTTCTGGCCGCACCGCGACGCTGATGGGCATCCCGACGGTGCCAGTGGTGCCGTGCCCGACGTGGATGACGCCCAACGGGGTGGACACAGCGCAGTGGTCGGGCTCATCGATGCTGAGTGTGCCGTCGAACAGATTGACGCTGCCGATGAAGTCGGCCACGAAGCGATTGGCCGGAAACTCGTACATTTCCTGCGGGGTGCCGATCTGCAATACCCGGCCCTTGCTCATGACCGCGATACGGCTGGCCATGGTCATGGCCTCTTCCTGGTCGTGCGTGACCATGACGCAGGTCACGCCCACCTGCTCGATGATGTTGACGAGCTCGAACTGGGTCTGCTCGCGCAGTTTTTTGTCCAGCGCCCCCAGCGGCTCATCGAGCAGCAGCAGCTTGGGCCGCTTGGCCAGACTGCGCGCCAGCGCCACGCGCTGCTGCTGCCCACCCGAGAGCTGGTGCGGCTTGCGTCGTGCGTACGCGCTCAGTTGCACCAGCGCCAGCATGTCGCTCACGCGCTTGTCGATTTCGGCCTTGGGCAGCCCCTCGCGCTTGAGGCCGAAGGCGACGTTTTCCCAGATGTCCAGATGCGGAAAGAGCGCGTAACTCTGAAACATCATGTTGACCGGCCGCTCATACGGGGGCAGACCGGCGACGTCCTGCCCGCCGAGCAGGATGCGCCCGGAAGTCGGGGTCTCGAACCCCGCCAACATGCGCAGCAGGGTGGATTTGCCGCAGCCCGAGCTGCCCAGCAGCGCAAAGATTTCTCCCTTGCGCACCGACAACGACACCTCGTCAACGGCCAGCGCCTCGTCGAAGCGCTTGACGAGCTTTTCGGTGACCAAGTAGTTTTCCCGTTCAGCGGGAGCACGGGACGGTTCGGCCATGACGGATCACACTCCTGCGGGTCACGCGACCCAGGGGTCGGTCAGAGAAAGAAAACGGGCTGTTCATACCCTCGGCACGAACAGCCCGGTGCTCATCGGTGGTGCATCCGCACACCGTTTGGGCGCGTTTACTTGCCGCGCTTGAACGCGTTGTAGGCCGACGCCATCGCCTCGCGCGCTTCGTTGGTGAAGCTGCTGGGCTGGATCAACTTGGGCATGTAGTCCGCCGGCGGGAAGATCGACGGGTTGTTGGCCACCTCGGGCTTGATCAGATCGCGACCCTTCGTGTTGCCGGTGTTGTAGCCCATCTCGTTGGCCATGGCAGCGGCGTTTTCCGGCTTGAGGAAGAAGTTGATGAACGCGTGTGCGTTGTTGGGGTGCTTGGCGTCCTTGAGGATCGCCATGGTGTCGAAGAAGGCCAACGCCCCGGTGGAGGGCAGCAGCGCGACGATCTCGTCCTTGGAGCCGGTCTCGGCCGCGCGCCCGGCGGCGATGTTGATGTCACCCGCCCAGCCGATGACGGCGCACGCCTTGCCGCTGGCAATATCGTCGATCATGGTCGAGCTGAAGATGCGGATGTCTTTGCGCACCTTCATGAGCATGTCCACCGCGGCCTTGTAGTCGGCCGGGTCGTTGGAGTAGGCATCCTTGCCGATGTAGTGCAGCGCCACCGGAATGATTTCGGTGGGCGAATCGAGGTAGGCGATGCCGCACGACTTGAGCTTGGCGGTGTACTTGGGGTCGAACACCAGGTCCCAGGCGTTCTCTGGCATCGGCATGCCGCCCAGCGCCTTCTCGACCTTTTGCTTGTTGATGCCCACCGTCGTGAAACTCCACGCCCACGGCACCAGGTGTTGGTTGCCCGGATCGACGCGCTCGAGCACCTTCATGACGCCCGCGTCGAGGTTACCGTAGTTGGGGATCTTGGCCTTGTCCAGCGGTTGGAACATGCCGGCTTCGATCTGCGGCTTGGCGAACACGCTGCCGGGCACGACGATGTCGTAGCCGGTGTTGCCCGCCACCAGCTTGGCGTGCAGCGCCTCGTTGGTCTCGAACGTGTCGTAGTTGACCTTGATGCCCGTTTCCTTCTCGAAAGCCTCGAGCATGCCGTCCGGAATGTAATCCGGCCAGTTATAGATGTTGAGCACTTTCTCGTCATCGAGCACGGGGCCGGCCGGGGCTTGGGCCACCGCGGGTGCGGGCGCCGGTGTCGGTTGGGCGACGGGCTCTTCTTTCTTGCCACAGCCGGCGACGAACGCAGCCGCCATCGCTAGGGCCAACAAGCGCTTCTTCATGTCCACACTCCTGTCCAGAATTCGTGAGAAGGATCGACGGGTTTGCCAAACAAGCACATTGCGGGCCAGATCGGCAGCAGCCTCGAGCCCCACCATGCCGAGTGGGGATTCTAGGGCAGACGCTATCCAATTTTGCCCTGGCGTTGCAAATCCGCCAGCGTCGCGTCCAACGCACGGCGGATCAAGCCGATCATCTCGTCGATGTCGGCACGCGTCATCACCAGCGGCGGCGCGATGATCATGCGGTCGCCCACCGCGCGCATGACCACGCCGGTGTCGAAGCAATGCCCGCGGCACGTCATGCCGACCGCCCATTCTTCGGCAAAACGCGCCAGCGTCGCCTTGTCGCGCACCAGAATGAGGCCCGCGACCATGCCGCAGGTCTCGGTCACGCCCACCAGCGGATGGTCGGCCAATGTCGCAAAGCGCTCGGCCAGATAGGGGCCGGTGTCGGTGCGCACGCGCTCGGGCAGGCCCTCGCGCTGCATCAGGTCGAGGTTGGCCAGCCCCACGGCACACGCCACCGGATGGCCGCTGTAGGTGTAGCCGTGGGTGAACTCGCCGCCGGCGGCCAGCACCTGCGCCACGCGCTCATTGACGAGCACGCCCCCCAGCGGGATGTAGCCGCTGGTCACCCCTTTGGCAAATGTCACCAAGTCCGGCTTGGTACCGAAGCGCTCGTAGGCAAACCAATGCCCGAGGCGGCCGAACGCGCAGATGACTTCGTCCGAGATGAGCAAAATGCCGTACCGCTCGACGATGCGCTGGATCTCGGGCCAGTACGTCTCGGGCGGGATGATGACGCCGCCGGCGCCCTGCACCGGCTCGGCGATGAAGGCCGCCACCTTGTCCGGGCCGACTTCGAGGATTTTCTCCTCCAGCCAGCGCGCGGCGCGCCGGCCAAAGTCGGCTGGCGTCTCGCCTGGCTCGCGCAGGTCCCAGTAGTACGGCTGCTGGATGTGCACGATGCCGGGAATGGGCAGGTCGCCTTGCTCGTGCATGCCGGTCATGCCGCCCAGCGAAGCGGCGGCGACGGTCGAACCGTGGTAGGCATTCCAGCGGCTGATGATGACCTTGCGCTGCGGCTGGCCCATCAGGTCCCAGTACCGGCGCACCAGGCGCACGTTGGTGTCGTTGGCCTCCGAGCCGCTGCTGGTGAAGAACACGTGGCTGAAACGCCGCCCGTCCACCGGTGGGGCCAGCTCGCTCAGGCGCGCGGCCAGCCGCACCGGGGGCTCGGTCGTGGTCTGGAAAAAGGTGTTGTAAAACGGCAGCGTCAGCATTTGCCGGTACGCGGCATCGGCCAGCTCGCGCCGGCCGTAGCCGGCGTTGACACACCACAGCCCACTCATGCCGTCCAGAATGCGGTGCCCCTGCGAGTCCCAGATATAGATGCCCTCGGCGCGGGTGATGACGCGCGCGCCCTTGGCCGCCAGCGCCTGATGGTCGGTGAAGGGGTGCAGGTAGTGCGCGCTGTCGAGGGCCTGCAGCGTGCGCGTGGGGTCGCTCGAGAGGGTGGCGGTATCGGCGGGGGCGTTCATGGCGGCAGGCTCCTCGGTGGATCGGGCGGTTCAGACGTGCAGCAGTAGGTGCTCACGCTCCCAGGGCGAGATCACTTTCATGAACTCCTCGAACTCGAGTTCCTTGATCTCGGTGTAGATGGTGATGAAGTCCTCGCCCAGCACGTGGTGCAGGTCGGGCTCCCGGCGCAGCCAGTCCAGCGCTTCGCCCAAGCTGCGCGGCAGCGCATAGGCCGACAGGTAGGCGTCGCCGCGCATCTCGGGCTTGGGCTTGATTTTGTTGACCAGGCCCAAATAGCCGCACGCCAGCGTCATCGCCATGGCGATGTAGGGGTTGGCGTCGGCGCCGATGACGCGGTTTTCCAGCCGGCGCGCCTGCGGCTGCGAGATCGGCGAGCGAATGCCGACGGTGCGGTTGTCGTGCCCCCACTCGATGTTGATGGGCGCGGCGGTATGCCGCGCCAAGCGCCGGTAGCTGTTGACATAGGGAGCCACCAGCGCCATGGCGGCCGGGATGTAGCGCTGCAGCCCGCCGATGTAGTGGTAGAACGCCTCCGAGGGGCTGCCATCCTCATTGCTGAAAATGTTGCGCCCGGTATCCTTGTCGACGATGCTTTGGTGAATGTGCATCGCGCTGCCCGGCTCGCCGGCGATCGGCTTGGCCATGAAAGTGGCGTACATGTCATGGCGCAGCGCGGCTTCGCGCACCGTGCGCTTGAAGAGAAACACCTCGTCGGCCAGCGCCAGCGGGTGCGAGTGAAAGAAGTTGATCTCCATCTGCCCGGCGCCGACCTCGTGGATGAGGGTATCGACGTTGAGCTCCATCTTGTCGCAGTAGTCGTAGATCTCCTCGAACAGGGGATCGAACTCGTTGACGGCGTCGATGGAGTAGGCCTGGCGCGACGTTTCGGCGCGGCCGCTGCGGCCAATCGGCGGGTGCAGCAGCGTGTTGGGGTCGGTGTTGCGCGCGGTCAGGTAAAACTCGAGCTCGGGTGCGACCACGGGCTCTAGGCCCATCGCCTCGTACAGGCCACAGACGTGGCGCAGCACGCTACGCGGCGCATACGGGATGAGCTTGCCGCTGTGGTCGAAGCAGTCGTGGATGACTTGCGCGGTCGGATCACTGGCCCACGGCACGATGCGCGCCGTCGTGGGATCCGGGCGCAGTTGCATGTCGCGGTCGGTGGGCTCGATGACGTCGTAGTACGGCCCACTCTTGGGCTGCTCGCCGGTCACGCTCATGGCCACGATGGCCTGTGGCAAGCGCATGCCGCGGTCCTCGGTGAACTTCTCGCGCGGCAGGATCTTGCCGCGCGCCACACCGGTCAGGTCGGGCACCAGGCACTCGACCTCGGTAACGCGGCGCTCGTTGAGCCATTGTTCGAGTTCGTTGAAGGATTTGAGGTGTTTGGAACTGCTCATGGGTTGCTCCGTGGTCCCGGATCGGGTGGCGGCGCGTCGAGGGGCCACCACCCCGCTGGGATGACCCGGTGATTCTGGCGCCGAACGCGCGGCGGGCACAACCCCGGGCCCTGGTCAACCGCTCAGGGGAGTTCCGGGGCGGCAGCAAACGCGCGCGCGTCGGCCGCCCGGCGCTGACGCCGCTGACGCAGCGCCTCGCCAAAGGCGCGAAAGATGGCGCTCGACACGGGGTTGTCCCCATAGCGCCACTCGGGGTGCCACTGCACCGCCAGCGCAAAGGCACGCGCGTCGGTGAACTCGACGGCCTCGATGAGCCCATCGGGCGCGTGTGCCACCGCACGCAGCCCCGGCGCCAAGCGCCGGATGCCCTGCCCGTGCAGCGAATTGACGCGCACTACCGGGGCGCCCCCCGCCAGGCCGTGCAGCAGCGAGCCGGGTTGCAGCGTGACGTCGTGGCGCGGGGCGTACTGCTCGTCGATGGGCGCGCCTTTGGGCTCGCGGTGGTCCAGGTGGCCGGGTAGGGTGTGCACCGCCTGGTGCAAGCTGCCACCCAGCGCGACGTTGATCTCTTGAAAGCCGCGACAGATGCCCAACAGCGGGATGCCCGCCGCCAGCGCGTGGCGCACCACGGCCAGCGTCACCTCGTCGCGCGCCTCGTCCAGCGGCAGCGAGGGGTCGGCGACCGCTTCGCCGAAGTGGCGCGGATGGACATTGGACGGCGAGCCCGTGAGTACCACGCCATCGACCAGCGACAGCAGCGCCGGCACCTCGTCCGCACTGGCGAGCGGAAACATGACAGGCTGCGCCTGCGCGCCAAACTTGACCGCCCGCGCATACTTGTCGCCGAGCAGCAAAAACGGCATCGCGCGCCCGTGGTCACCCAACAGACGGTGGTCTGCCGGCATCCAAACGAAGGGATCAGAAGCGATGTCGATCATGTTACGGTTCATTCTGCGGGCCGATTGGGTGCACAATGGGTGCCACTTGCCCCCATGGCGTGGTGCCACTTCGTGACTGGGCCGCCCCCGACCCCATGACGCAATCTTCGACGCTGCTGGCCGATTTTTTGTTGACCGAGATGGCGCGCCCCGACGGGCCGGCGGGGCCCCACGGCGGCTTGCCGCTGAATCGCCGCCTGTACGAGGCGCTGCGGCGCGCGATGCTCGACGGGCGCTTGTCGGCGGGGGATCGGCTGCCCTCCAGCCGAGAGCTCGCGCAAGACCTCGGACTGTCGCGCAACACCGTGGTGGCGGCATTGGAACAGCTGGGCGCTGAGGGGTATTTGGTCAGCCGCGTGGGCAGCGGCACTTATGTGCACGACCAGCTGCCCCCGCCAGCCCCATCCAGCCGGCGTGCGCGCACGCGCGACGATGCTCGGCTGCCCGGGCTGTCGGCGCGCGGGCGGGTACTCGCCGAGTGCTTCGGTGCACGCGAACTGGAAATCCAACCGTTCACCCCCGGTCCGGCCGACTTCAGCGCCTTTCCGGTGGCGCTGTGGCAGCGGCTGCAAAACCGGCACTGGCGCAGTGCGCGCCCGGAGATGTTGGACTACACCGCCTCCGGCGGCTACGGGCCGCTGCGGCGCGCGGTGGCGGACTATTTGCGCGTCTCGCGCAGCGTGCGCCTGGATGCGGAGCAAGTGCTCATCACCACGGGCACGCAGCAGTCACTGGAGCTGTGTGCATGGCTGCTGGCCGATGTGGGCGACGGTGTGTGGATCGAAGACCCGGCCTACTGGGGTGCGATCAAGGCGTTCACCGCCTGCGGCTTGCAGTGGCTGCCGGTGCCCGTGGACGGCGAGGGGCTCAACCCAGCCGCGGCCAGCGGCCCCGCGCCGCGCCTGATTTACGTGACGCCATCGCACCAGTACCCAACGGGTGCCGTCATGTCGCTGGCGCGGCGGCGCGAGCTGCTGGCACAGGCGGCGCGCGCCGGGGCGTGGATACTGGAGGACGACTACGACAGCGAATTTCGCTTCGACGGCGCGCCGATCGCGTCGCTCGCGGGGCTGGACGACGATGGCCGCGTGTGCTACCTGGGGACGTTTTCCAAGGTGTTGTATCCGGGCATCAAGCTCGGGTATCTGGTCGCCCCGCGGGGTTTGGTGGAGGCCTTCCGCCAGGCGCATTACGACCTGCACCGCCCAGGCCAACTCCCGCTGCAGGCGGCGCTGGCGGAGTTCATCGAGATGGGGCACTTCGCCGCGGCGCTGCGCCGCTCGCGCCAGACCTACGCCGACCGGCGCGCCCAATTGCTGCGGGCGCTGGAACCCCTGTTGCAAGAGCCCGGCGTGCACATCACCGGTGCGGCACAAGGCTTGCACCTGTGTGTGCGCCTGCCACCTGCGCTGAACGACGCCGCCATCGCCGAGGCCCTGGCCCCACAGGGGATTTCGGTGCGGCCGCTGTCGGCCTACACCCTGCAGCGGCGCGACCTGCGCGGCTTGCTGATTGGCTACGGCTACGCCCAGCCCAGCCAAATCGCCCCCGCTGCCCAGCGCATCGTCACAGCCGTGCGCGAGGCGCTACGCGTGGCGGGCGGCTGAGGCGGCCGGGACGCTCGTCGCTCCCAGGGCGGGCAGCACCCAATGCGGCACGATGCCCGTCAGGTCGCTTGCACGCGCCACGTCGAGCCCCGTGCTCGCGCCCGCACCCGTGACCAGCGCGGCATGCAGGCCCGCCGCCAGCGCACCCAACACATCGGTGTGCAACGTGTCGCCCAGCATCAGCACGCGGGTGCGCGGCAGCGCCACCGGCAGACTGGCCAGCGCGTGCTCAAAAATGGCACCGAACGGCTTTCCTACCCGGTGCACCCCGGCGCCGGTGCGCGCCTCCAGCCCCGCGCACCAACCGCCAGGCTCGCGCACCCAGCCCCCTTCCCACGGTGAGATGAGGTCGGGGTTGGCCACCCACACCGGGCGCGGTTGGGCGCGCAGGCTGCCCTCCAGCCGGGCTTGCGCCGCTTCATCCCAGCCTTGGGCGGCCAAAAACAGCACCGCATCGTCGCCGTCGCGCAGCGGGCCGTCGCAGCGGCGCGCCTGGGCCAGCGGCAGGTCGTGCCAGTCGGCCCCGGGCGGTGCGACGACCGCCCAGCGCCAGTGACCCGGACACGCGTGCAGCGCCTCGGCCGTCACGTCACGGCTGGTGATCCAGTCGGTCTCTGTCAGATCGAAACCCATGGCCCGGTAGCGCGCCACCAACGCCGGTTTGGGGATGCTGGCCGCATTGCTGACGATGCGAAACGGCACGCCCGCTCGGCGCAAAGTGGCCAGCGCCTGCGCCGCGCCGGCGATCGCCCGCTGGCCGACGTTGAGCACGCCAAATGCATCGAACAAAAAGGCATCGTAGTGATCGCGCAATGCGGCCAGCCCCTCGACGAACTGCGCCTGGTGTGCCAGCCGGGGAAGCGCGGGCCACAGCGCCCGCTCGGCCTCGTAGGCCTGCAACAGATACCAGGGGTCGCCCGCAGGGGGCGTATCGGCGGACGGCATCGGCGCAAGGACGTTCATGGCCTCGATTGTCGCCGCCCGCCGCCCCCGCGCACGGCTCAACCCAGCGCGTCGCGCAGCCGGTGCCACGCCATGCCCAGCGCCAGCACCGGCGTGCGCAGCCAGGGCCCGCCGGGAAACGCCTGATGCCGCAGCCGGGTATAGAGGTCGAACCGCTCCGACTGCGCGGTGATGGCCTCGGCCACCAGCCGCCCGGCCAGCCCGGTCAGCGCCACCCCATGGCCGCTGAAGCCCTGCAGGTAATACACGTTGCCCTCCACGCGGCCGAAGTCGGGCGCGCGGTTCATCGTGATATCGACGAACCCACCCCACAGGTGCGTGCTCGCCACCCCAGCCAGCTGCGGGAACACCGCTTGCAGGCGCTGCTGTAGCGTGGCGCGCAGGCGCGGCGGCGTCATGGTGGTGTAGCTGACACGTCCGCCAAAGAGCAGCCGGTGGTCCGCACTGAGCCGGAAATAGTCCAGCACCACGTTGTTGTCACACACCGCCGCCCCGCACGGAATGAGCGACTGTGCCCGCTCGGGCGACAGCGGCTCGGTGGCCAGGATATACGTCCCCACCGGCATGATGCGGGCCGTCAGCCGCGGGGGCAGCACCCCCGGGCCATACTCGGGCAGCAGACAGTTGCCCGCCACCACGGCAAAGTCGGCCTCCACCACGCCGGCGTCGGTGTGCGCCTGCACGCGCGGGCCGCGACGCTCCAGACGCCGCACGGGGCTGTGCTCGTGCAGCAAGGTCCCCGCCTCCTGGGCTGCCCGGGCTAGTCCCAGGGCATAGCGCAACGGGTGCAAATGGCCCGATACCGCTTCGTAGGCCGCCGCCACGTAACGCGGGCTGTCCACGTACTGGCGCACCGCGTCCCCCTCGACCCAAGTGGTGGCAAAGCCATAGTCCCGTTCGAGCGATTCCATTTCCTGCCGTAACGCGCGCGCCTTGCGCGGTCGGTCGGCCACGTAGAGGTAGCCGCGCCGCCATTCGCAGTCGATGCGGTAGCGCTGGATGCGCTCTTCGATCAGATCGACCGCCTGCAGCGACAGCGCCCACGCTTGCCGCGCGGCTTCACGACCCAGTTGCGCCTCGAATGGCGCCATGCCACATGCGTAGCCGACGATGGCCTGCCCCCCGTTGCGGCCACTGGCCCCGCTGCCGATGCGATCGGCCTCCAGCAACACGACGCGCCGCCCGCGCTCGGTCAATTCGAGCGCCGCGCTCAAGCCAGAAAACCCACCGCCGACCACCACCACGTCGGCGCGCTGCGTTCCGTGCAAGGGCGGCAGCGCTGGCGGTCGTACCACGCTGGCTTCGTAATAACTGTGGGTATCGCGCTGGGTGTCGGAGCGCAACAAGGAGGGGCGCAGCATACGATGGGGCGGGGACACGTGGCGTTGCACGGGCGGCGAGGACCGCCACCGTGGACCCTAACGATACGCTCAAGCGAGCGCCCGAACGGATCCAATCGACGGCAGAGCAGGGGCGCCAACGCGGGCAACGCCCATCTATCGCCTTCGCCAATCACCGGTTTCATCACGCTGTCATCGTTGGCGTCAACCATACCCGGGTTTCTCGACCACACTCACCCGGAGGTTAGCCCACCATGGCCAAAGATTTTTCGTTGATGGAAGACTCCAACCGCAGC
>NZ_CALIND010000124.1:0-11482 GCF_938045175.1 uncultured Tepidimonas sp. | reverse complement strand
TCGGTCCGGGGATCAGCTTCTCAAGCAGCTCGTCGGGAAGAATGGCGTCCGGCTTCGCGGCGGGGGTGGTCTTCTTGCGTGGCATGGGGGCTCCTGAACATCGTCATGGTAGGCCCCTCACACAAAAATCCTGACACCCTCTCTGGGACCAGCGCATCTACCGGGACTACGACGACACGCAGGCGCTGGGCACACGCAACATCCAGATGGCGCTGCGACGGCTGCGGCGCTTTGCGCGTGAAGGCTCGGCGCTGGAGCTCGATTTGCCCGACACCATCCGCGCCACCGCGGCCAACGCCGGCTATCTGGACATCAAGATGGTGCCCGAGCGGCACAACCACGTGAAGGTGCTGCTGCTCATGGACGTGGGCGGCACCATGGACGAGCACATCCCGCGCGTCGAGGAGCTGTTTTCGGCCGTGCGCGCTGAGTTCAAGCACCTGGAGTTTTATTACTTCCACAACTGCGTCTACGACTATCTGTGGAAGAACAACCGGCGCCGCTACGCGGAGAAGTTTCCCACCTGGGACGTGATCCGTAAGTACAACAAGGACTACAAGCTGATCTTCGTGGGCGACGCGACCATGAGTCCGTACGAAATCCTGCAACCCGGTGGCAGTGTGGAGTACAACAACGAAGAGGCGGGCGCTGAATGGCTGCAGCGCCTGACACACGCCTTTCCCGCCTTCGCCTGGATCAACCCCGAGCCCCAGGGCGTGTGGGAGTATCGGCAGAGTATTGGCATCATCCGCCAGCTCATGGGCGGGCGCATGTTCCCGCTCACGCTCCAGGGGCTGGAGAGCGCGATGCGGTTGTTGTCCAAGTGATCATCGGCAGCCCGCCTCGACAGATGGCCATGGTGTACCATCAGGCCGCCGTCGCGTCCCGCCGTAGTTCAATGGATAGAACGGCCGCCTCCTAAGCGGCAAATCCAGGTTCGATTCCTGGCGGGGGGACCAACCCGGCATCCGTCGGCGAGCGCATTCGCGTGCCGGGCCATCAGCACGCCGACGCCTCGCCACGGCGCATGGCACAGCTGAGCCATATCACCGGCACCAAACCCACGGCCACCAGCGTCAACGCGGGCAACGCCGCCTCGCCCAGGCGCTCGTCGCGCGCCAACTGGTGGGCGACCACTGCCAGTGTGTCCATGTCGAACGGGCGCAACACCAACGTTGCTGGCAGCTCTTTCATCACATCGACGAACACCAGCAACGCTGCGGCCAGCACGGATCGGCGCAGCAGCGGCCAATGCACGCGCCACCATAGCGCCGCACCGGCGACACCGAGCGTCGTCGCCGCATCATCCCAACTGCGGGGAATGCGGCTGTAGCCGCTTTGCACCGATTGCAGCGCCACCGAGGTAAAGCGCACCAAATAGGCCCACACAATGCCCAAAACGGTGGTCGTGACCCAGTACGCCACATGGCTGTCCGGCCAGCGCGCCTGTGCCCAACCCACCGGCAGCAGCAGGCCCACCACCACCACGGCCCCGGGTACGGCATAGCCCAGGCCCACGATGCGCACCTGCATCCGCGTGAGCGCCCCGGGCAAGCGACGCGCCGCATGCGCCAGCGCCAAAGCGGCTGCCGTGGCCAGCGCGGCACTGCTTGCCGCGAGCACCAGACTGTTGCGCGCCCAGCCCCCAAAGGCGTGCCACGGCAGCTCGTCCCAGCCATGCCACAACGGCCGCAACATGAACAGCACCGGCAGCACGAACCCAAACATCACGGGCAGCGCACAGACCAACCACGCGGCCACCACCTGCCCCCCGCGCAAGCGCACTGGCTGCGCCTCCGCGCTGCCGCGCGCGACACGCTGGGTGGCAAAGCGCATCCGTCGCTGCGCGCGCTGCTCCACCCACAACAGCAACGCCACCCACGCCAGCAACATGATGGCCAACTGTGCCGCGGCGGTGCGGTCGTCCATCACCAGCCACGCCTTGTAGATGCCCGCGGTGAACGTCTGCACCCCAAAGTAGCTGACGACGCCAAAGTCCGCCAAGGTTTCCATGAGCGCAAGGGCCACACCGGCCGCGATCGCGGGGCGGGCCATCGGCAGCGCCACCTCGCGCAGCCGCCGGCCCAGCGGCGCGCCCAGCAGCCGCGCGGCTTCCAGCAACTGGGGGGCGCGCTCGGTCAGCGCGGTGCGCGCCAACAAATACACATACGGATAGAGCGTGAAGGTAAAGACCCAAGCCGCGCCCCAGGGGCTGCGGATCTCGGGCAACAACCGGCCTTGCCAGCCGGTCCACTCACGCAGCGCGGTTTGCAGCGGCCCCGAGTACTGCAAAAAGTCGGTGTAAGCGTAGGCGACCACGTAAGCGGGTACCGCCAGCGGCAGCAGCAGCAGCCACTCGGCCGTGCGCCGGCCCGGAAAGTCAAAGACCGTGACGGCCACGGCCGTTGCCGACCCCACGACGCCGACGGCGACGGCTACCACCGCGCACACCCACAGCGTGGTGCGCACATAGTCGGGCAGCACGGTGACCGCCATCTCGCGCAACACGGCGGTCGAGCCCGCATCCCAGGTGAGCGCTGCCAGCAGCAGCGCCAACACGGGCAGAGCGAGCCACAGCGAAAACAACGTCAAACCGATCCGCGCCAGGGCACGCGAGGGTGCCACCCCATGGGAGCGCCGCCGGGGGGGTACGGAAGGCACCGACGCAGCAAGATGGCTGACAGCAGTGGAGTGGACAGGTTTCATGGCGCAAGAAATGAGAATACGCATTATCTACAATGCGCGTATGGAACTGTCGATCACTCAGGCGACGGTGCGCTACCCTGGATCGGGTCAGCCTGCCGTCGATGGCGTCACGCTCGCGCTGCGTGCCGGGGATATCGGCGTGCTCATCGGACCGTCGGGCTGCGGCAAAACCACGCTACTGCGCGCGGTGGCAGGATTGGAGCACTTGAGCGGCGGCGCCATCGTGCTCGGCGGTCAGGAGGTGAGCGCCCCGGGCGTGCATGTGCCGCCCGAACACCGCCGCATCGGCATGGTGTTTCAGGACTATGCGCTCTTTCCCCATCTGAACGTCGAGCGCAACGTCGCCTTCGGGCTGGCTCACCTGCCTGCACCGCAACGCCGCGCGCGTGTGGCGGAGGTGCTTGAACTCGTCGGGCTGGCCGGCATGCAGGGGCGTTACCCGCACGAGCTCTCGGGTGGGCAACAACAGCGAGTGGCGTTGGCGCGGGCATTGGCGCCACAGCCGCGACTGCTGCTGCTGGACGAGCCTTTTTCCAATCTGGACGTGGATTTGCGTGAGCGTCTGGCGCACGAAATCCGTGCCATCCTCAAAGCGGCCGGCCTGACCGCCCTATTCGTCACGCACGACCAGTTGGAAGCGTTTGCCATTGGTGACGTGATCGGCGTCATGCACCAGGGCCGACTGCACCAGTGGGACGACGCCTACACCCTCTACCATCGCCCCGCGACACGGTTCGTTGCCGAGTTCATCGGCCACGGGGTATTCGCGCCGGCCCGCATCCGCGCGCTGGGCGACGACGTCGTGGTCGAGACACCGCTGGGCGACCTGCGCGACGTGCAGGAATGTCCCTTGCCCACCGCCTATCCCGACGGGCTGTGCGATGTGCTGCTGCGCGCCGACGACATCGTGCACGACGACGCCGCCCCGGTCAAAGCGCAAATTGTGCGCAAGGCGTTTCGCGGCTCGGAGTTTCTGTACACCCTGCGGCTGGCCAGCGGCGAGACGGTGATGACGCACGTGCCGTCCCACCACGACCATGCAGTGGGCGAGTGGATCGGCATCCGCGTCGAGATGGATCATGTGGTCACGTTCGAGCGCGGCGCGGGGGCCGCATCGCCACCCGCCACCGCCCTCCGCCGTCCCGAGCGCGCCGCCGCCGAAGCAACGCTGCCCGGGTGAGCCGCGACATCGCAACGCACACCGATCCAATCGGGACCGAACCCGGTTCTCTCTCAGTGTTTGTGGCCGTGATCGTGAGACGGCTCCTGCCGGGCGCCCAGCGCCCGCACCGGCGCTTGCACCTGCTGCTCGATACGGCGCTTGTCCGCGGTCTCGAACACCAGGGTCAGCGGTACGGTTTGACCCGCAGACACGGGCTGCTTGAGGTCCATCAGCATCACGTGATAACCGCCCGGTTTGAGTTCGACCGTCTTGCCGGCGGGCAAGTCCAGCCCGGGAATCTGGCGCATCTTCATGACATTGTTGTCCATGGCCATTTCGTGGATTTCCACGACACCGGCCACCGGCGAGGCGGCTGCCACCAGGCGCACCGGCTGGTCGGCTTTCAGGCGCATGAAAGCGCCCGTGGCTTTTTGCTGTGCGACCGTCCCGCGCACCCACGGCTCCTCGACGGTAACGGTCTGTGACCATACGGCGCTGGCAACCAAGGCGGTGGCAGCGGCGGCAGTCACGCGGGTCCAGGTATTCATGGTTGGGCTCCTTGAGAAAAAACAAAAAAGGCATCTACCCGCCGCTGGCGCTTTCGCGCAGCAGAGCAGCCACGTCATGGGCGTAATCCTCGGCCGACTGCTCGTGCTTGAGCACGATGCGCAGCCGCCCTTGCGGGTCGATGAGATAGGTTTGCGCGGAGTGATCCATGGTGTAGCTGCTGCCGGTGGGGACCTTGGCGTGATACACCTTGAATTCGCGTGCCGCTGCGGCGATCTCGTCCGGCGTTCCGGTCAGCCCCAGAAAGCGAGGGTGAAACGCGGCCAGGTACTCGCGCAGCAGCTCGGGCGTGTCGCGCTCGGGATCGACGGTGACGAATAGCAACTGCACCCGGTCGGCGTCGGGCCCCAGCCGCTGCATGACCTCCGCCGCGCGCGCCAGCGATGTCGGGCAAACGTCTGGGCACTGCACGAAGCCGAAATACAGCATCACGACCTGGCCACGAAAATCAGCCAAGGTGCGTCGCTGCCCGAACTGGTCGGTCAGCTGTAACTCACGCCCATAGGGCGCGCCGGTGACGTCGATCCCCCGAAACGCGGGGGTGGGCGAGCGGTCGCAGGCGGCAAGTCCCGCTGCGACGATCATGCACGCAGCCGCAAGCCCAAGCACCCGACGACGGCCCGGCGCGCGCGCATCGTTTGTCGATGCCATGGATCACTCCTGTCCAACGGCCCGCCATCCGACGGACCTCTGCGTCAGGCCACTCCGACCCGCCACCTAGCGGGCCGAGGGTTGGCCGCCCAATCAGCGCAGAGACGGCGACAGGAGCGGTGGCGCGTGCGGCTGGGGACGCCACCAATGATCTTCGTCCAAAGCAGAAGCGATGGGCGCGTCGGCAAGGGTAATGGCTACCGCGAAGGCGACCGGCGCGACGTGCTCACCCGGTGGAACGTTCCACGCTCCCGCGTGCAACAGGCACCAGTCGCACGCCATGGCAGCCATCGCCGGCGCTGTAGGGGTACTGCCGACGTCCGCCGCACCGTCCGTCGGCGCACCGGCAGACACCCAGACGACACCGGTACTGGTGCAAATCTCGATGCGCTCGACCCTCTCGTCCACCCACACCCGTGCGAGTGCTGGGGACAGCGACGTCCACAGCACGGCAATGAGGGCCAGCCAATAGGGCCAGCGGTAGGCGGGTCGATGCATGGCTGATTTATTATAGGTCGGCATATTTTTGACCGCCATCCATCATGACCCCTGCCGAACAAGCCCTGCGCGACGCCGCACTCGAGTACCACCGCACCCCCACCCGTGGCAAGATTTCGGTCACGCCGACCAAGGCGCTGTCCAACCAGCGCGACCTGAGCCTCGCCTACTCGCCCGGAGTGGCGTACCCTTGCCTGGAAATCGCCGCCGACCCCCACAAGGCCGCCGACTACACCAGCCGCGCGAACCTGGTGGGTGTGATCACCAACGGCACCGCGGTGCTGGGTTTGGGCGACATTGGCCCGCTGGCAGGCAAGCCGGTGATGGAGGGCAAGGGCTGCCTGTTCAAGAAATTCGCTGGCATCGATGTGTTCGACATCGAGCTGGCCGAGAAAGACCCCGACAAGCTCGTCGACATCATCGCCGCGCTGGAGCCGACGCTGGGCGGCATCAATCTGGAAGACATCAAGGCACCCGAGTGTTTTTATATCGAGCGGCGACTGCGTGAGCGCCTGCAAATCCCCGTCTTTCACGACGACCAACACGGCACGGCCATCATCTCCGCAGCGGCGCTGATCAACGCGCTGGAGCTGGTGAGCAAGCCCATCGACGCAGTGCGTATCGCGGTCTCGGGCGCGGGCGCGGCCGCGATCGCGGTGCTAGACCTCTTCGTCGCGCTCGGTGCCCAGGCGGACAACATCCTGGTGTGCGACTCCAAGGGCGTGATCCACGATCAGCGCGAGGACGCGCTCGCCGGGCGGCTCGACGAATCCAAGCGCCGCTACTGCCGCCGCACCGACGCGCGCACGCTGGCTGACGCCGTGCGCGGCGCGGACGTCTTTTTGGGTTGCTCCGCCCCTGGCGTGCTGAGCGCCGCGATGGTGCAAACCATGGCCGAGCGCCCCATCATCTTGGCGCTGGCCAACCCCGAGCCCGAAATCCGCCCCGAGGTGGCCAAGGCCGCGCGGCCCGATTGCATCATCGCCACCGGGCGCTCGGACTATCCCAACCAGGTCAACAACGTCCTGTGCTTTCCGTACATCTTCCGCGGTGCGCTCGACTGCGGGGCCACGCGCATCACCGACGCGATGAAGCTGGCCTGCGTGCGCGAGATCGCCGCGCTGGCCAAGGCCGAAATCAGCGATGAAGTGGCCGCCGCCTACGCCGGGCAAGAACTACAGTTCGGGCCGGACTACCTCATCCCCAAACCCTTCGACACGCGGCTCATTCTGCGCATCGCGCCGGCGGTGGCGCAAGCAGCAGCGGACTCGGGCGTGGCCACCCGCCCGATCGCCGACATCGAGGCCTACCGCGACAGCCTGCAGCGCTTCGTGTACCAAACCGGTATCTTGATGCGGCCGGTGTTCAGCGTGGCCAAAGCCGCCCAACCCAAGGCGCGCGTCGCCTACGCCGACGGCGAGGACGAGCGCGCGCTGCGCGCGGCCCAGTTGGCGCTGGAAGAAGGTATCGCCCAGCCGATCCTGATCGGGCGCCCCGCCGTGATCGAAGCCCGCATCCGCAAGGCCGGCCTGCATCTGCGCCTGGGTGTGGACGTGGAGAACGTCAACCCCGAAGACGACCCGCGCTTTCGCCAGTACTGGGAAACCTACCACCAACTGCTCAAGCGAGACGGCGCCACGCCCGAGGTGGCCAAGGCCGCGGTGCGGCGCTCCAACACCATCATCGGCTCGCTCATGCTACGCCTGGGCGACGCCGATGCGCTCATCTGTGGACTGGTGGGTACCTACACCACCCATCTGGAGCGCATCGATGCCATCCTGGGGCGTCAGCCCGGTGCGTCGCTCTATGCCGCGCTCAACGCGGTCAACACCGACCGCGGCCCTATCTTTATCACCGACACCTACGTCAACGAAGACCCGAGCGCCGAGCATCTGGCGGAAATCGCCGCCATGGCGGTGCTAGAGGTGCAGCGCTTTGGCATCGTGCCCAAAGTGGCGTTTCTGTCGCACTCCACCTTTGGTTCGTCCAAACGTGCCAGCGCCCGCAAGATGCGCGCGGCGCGCGATCTGTTCGTGGCCGCCCACCCCGACATCGAATGCGACGGCGAGCTGCACGGCGACGCAGCGCTCGACCCCGGGATTCGGCAACGCTTCCTGACCGACTCCACGCTGTCGGGCAGCGCCAACCTGCTGGTGTGCCCCAATCTGGATGCGGCCAACATCCTCTACAACGTGATGAAAACCACGACCAGCGGCGGCGTCACGGTTGGCCCCATCCTGATGGGGGTGGCAGGCGCGGCCACCATCCTGACGCCTGCGGCGACGGTGCGGCGCGTGCTCAATATGACGGCGGTGGCCGCCGCGCGCGTGCGCTCGGCGCCCGCGCCGACCTGAGCGACGGGACGCCGGGTCGGTGCAAGGCCGCACCAGCGTGGTGCAGCGGTGCGGGTTTCCACGGGTTCCGGCAGCGCCCGTCTCGCGAACAATGCGGGGCATAGCGTCCGCCTGGCATCGGTTTTGCATGGGTGGGCTGTCTCAGCGCTGCCCTTAGCGGGCCGCCGTTCACCCTTGACCCGTTGGAGAGTCCCCATGCACAAGCGCCAGTTCCTCCGCACCGCAGCCGCCCTCGTGGCGGGCACGCTCGCCGTCGGTGTCGTCCACGCGCAAAACAAGCCCATCAAGTTCCAGCTCGACTGGCGCTTCGAAGGGCCCGCCGCGCTCTTTCTGCACCCGGTCAGCAAGGGTTATTTCCGGGATGCCGGCCTGGACGTGACGATCGATGCCGGCAGCGGGTCGGCGGGCACGGTCACACGCGTGGCCTCCGGCACCTACGACATGGGTCTGGCCGACATGGCGGCGCTGATGGAGTTCCATGCCAACAACCCCGACGCCCCCAACAAGCCAGTGGCCATCATGATGGTCTACAACAACACCCCCGCGGCGGTGTTGGCCTTGAAGTCGTCGGGCATTCGAAGCCCGAAGGACCTGACCGGCAAAAAACTGGGGGCTCCCGTCTTTGACGCGGGACGCAAAGCCTGGCCGATTTTCGAAAAAGCCAACGGCGTGGGGCCGGTCTCCTGGACGTCGATGGACCCACCGCTGCGCGAAACCATGCTGGTGCGCGGTGACGTCGATGCGATCACGGGTTTTTCGTTCACGTCACTGCTCAACCTGGAGGCGCGCGGCGTCAAGACCGAGGACATCGTCGTGCTGCCGTATGCACAGTATGGGGTCAAGCTCTACGGCAACGCCATCATCGCCAGCCCCAAGCTGTTGCGCGAACATCCGGCCGCGGTGCGCGCCTTCTTGGCAGCCTTCGCCAAGGGGGCGGGCGAGGTCATGGCCAACCCCGCAACCGGCATCCAGGCGGTCAAGGCCCGCGACGGCATCATCAACACCGACCTGGAGCTGCGCCGGCTGCGGCTGGCCATCGACTCGGTCGTGGCCAGCCCCGACGCGCGCGCCGAAGGCTTCGGGCGCGTCAACCCTGGCCGCCTGTCGCTGATGGCCAGTCAGGTTTCGGACGCCTACCAAACCAAAACCCGGGTCGACGTCAGCAAGGTGTGGGATGGTTCATTCCTCCCCGACGCGCGCGTGCTCGACGTCCTGCCCAAGCGCTGAACCCCATGACGATAACCACTGCGCACGAGACCGACCCCTTCGTCGTCTTCGATGGCGTCTGGCTGGCGTACACCCCGGCGCTGCAGGCGCAGGGGGTGTACGCCGTAGAGGACATCCACCTGACAGTGCGCCGCGGCGAATTCATCGCCATCGTCGGCCCCTCGGGATGCGGCAAATCCACGTTCATGAAGCTGACCACGGGGCTCAAACGCCCGTCGCGCGGCACCATCTGCGTCGACGGTCGCCCTGTGGACGGGCCGCTCAAAATCTCCGGTATGGCGTTCCAGGCGCCCTCGCTGCTGCCCTGGCGCACCACGCTGGACAACGTGCTGCTGCCGCTGGAGATCGTGGAGCCGTTTCGCAGCCAGTTCAAGGACCGGCGGCGCGAGTTCGAGGAGCGCGCGAAGCGATTGCTCGCCTCCGTGGGCCTGGCGGGCTACGAGCGCAAGTTCCCCTGGGAGCTGTCGGGCGGCATGCAGCAGCGCGCCAGCATCTGCCGCGCGCTCATCCACGAGCCCAAAATGCTGCTGCTCGACGAGCCGTTCGGGGCGCTGGACGCCTTCACCCGCGAGGAGCTGTGGTGCACCCTGCGCGATCTGTGGGAAGCGCAGCGCTTCAACGTCATCCTCGTCACGCACGACCTGCGCGAATCCGTCTTTCTGGCCGACACGGTGTACTGCATGAGCAAAAGCCCCGGGCGCTTCGTCGTGCGGCGCGACATCCCGATCCCGCGCACGCGCGATCTGGAGGTCACCTACACACCCGAGTTCACCGACATCGTGCACGAGCTGCGCGGCCACATCGGTGCCATGCGCCGGCCCGGCGTACCCCTGCAGCAGTGATGGCTTTTCCTTTCTTCCCACCCGCCACATGAACCGTCGCATCGTCGAGCGCCTGTCGCCCCTGCTGCTGCTGATTGCCCTCATCGTCGTCTGGGAGGGCATCACGCGCGGGCTGCAAGTCTCGGAGTTCATCTTCCCCAGCCCCTCGCGCATCTGGGCGCAAACCCTGGAGCATCACACGGCCATCTTGGGGCATGCCTGGCGCACGTTTTGGGTCACGATGGCGGGCTTTGGCATCGCCATCGTGGTGGGCGTATTGCTGGGTTTTCTGTTGGGCTCGTCGCGCCTGGCCTATGCGGCGCTGTACCCTTTGATGACGGCGTTCAATGCGCTGCCCAAGGCGGCGTTCGTCCCCATCCTGGTGGTCTGGTTTGGCATCGGGGCGGGCCCGGCCATCCTGACCGCCTTCTTGATCAGCTTCTTTCCCATCATGGTCAACATCGCCACCGGCTTGGCGACGCTGGAGCCGGAGCTGGAGGACGTGCTGCGCGTGCTCGGCGCCCGGCGCTGGGACGTGCTGACCAAGGTGGGGCTGCCACGATCGCTGCCGTATTTTTTTGGTTCGCTCAAGGTCGCCATCACGCTGGCCTTCGTGGGCACCACGGTGTCCGAGATGACGGCGGCCAACGAGGGCATCGGCTACCTGCTGATCTCGGCCGGCTCGTCGATGCAGATGGGGCTGGCCTTCTCTGGGCTGCTGGTGGTGGGCATCATGGCCATGGCGATGTACGAGCTGTTCAGCCTGATCGAAAAAAACACCACCGGCTGGGCCCACCGCGGCAGTCAGGCCGCCTGAGCCGCGCGCCGCCCCGCACGCCCGCCGCACCATGCCCTGGGACGCCCACCTGCATCTGCACTACCAGCGGCGAGGCGACACCACGGTGGCCCACCACCGCCACCACGGTCCGCTGCGCCTGTTCCACAGTCTGTATCCGGAAGGCCCGGGCATCTGCCACAACGTGATCGTCCACCCCCCCGGCGGGCTGGTGGAAGGCGACACGCTGCACGTGGCGGTGCAGGCGGACGCGGGCACGCATGGCCTTGTCTCCACGCCAGGGGCGACGCGTTTTTACCGCTCCGATGGCGAGCCGGCCACCCAGCGGGTGCACATTCGGCTGGAGCCCGGCGCACGGCTGGAATGGGTGCCGCTGGAGACCATCGCCTACCCCGGCTGCCAGGCCCGCAATGCGCTGGACGTGCAACTGGCGGCAGGGTCCGAATGGCTGGCCTGGGACGTGACGGCGCTGGGGCTGCCGGGCTCCGGCCAGCCCTTCGACCGCGGCTGCCTGCACCAGCGCCTGTGCATCGAGGGCCATTGGCTGGAGCAAGGCCGGTTGGACGCCGCGGATGCGCGCCTGCTCGACAGCCCGGTGGGGCTGGGCGGCCACCGCTGCCTGGGCACGCTGGTGCTGGCCAGCGGCACGCCATGGAGCCGCGAGCGGCGGGAGCGCCTGCTGGATGCGGTGCGCGCCGTC
>NZ_CALIND010000123.1:0-37585 GCF_938045175.1 uncultured Tepidimonas sp. | reverse complement strand
GACGGCGTGGCGGGCATCCGCCAGGTGCACGTGGGGGAGTATGTGAAGGACGGCACCGAACTGGTGCACCTGGAGGACACCTCGCGTCTCGCCGTTGATTTTCGTTTGCCGGAACGTTGGCAGCCGCAAGTGCGGGTGGGGCAGACGCTGCGCCTGCGCGTGGATGCCCGGCCCCAGCAGGACGTATTGGCGCGCGTGCAGGCGATCGACCCGGCGCTCGACGCTGACGGGCGTGCGCTGATCGTGCGCGCACAGCTCGAGCAGGGACAGCAGGGCTTGCAGCCCGGGATGTTTGCGCGCGTGGCGCTCGAGCTGGGGCGCGACCCCGCGGCGCTGATGGTGCCAGAGGAAGCCATTGTGCCGCAGGGGCAGCAGTTCTGGGTGTGGCGGCTGCGCCCGGCACAGGGCGACGCGCCGCCGCAGGCGGAGCGGGTGTCCGTGCGGCTGGGCGTGCGGCGCGACGGCCGCGTGCAGGTGACGGAGGGCCTGCAGCCCGGCGATACCATCGTCGTGGCGGGGCAGCAGCGGCTGCAGCGCGATGGCACCCCGGTGCGGGTGATCGACCCCAACCGGCCGCCGCGCGCGCCGCAGGCCGCGTCCTGACCCCCCGGGAGCTGCCCGATGCCACTGCCCGAAATCGCCATCCGCCGCCCGGTGTTTGCCACCGTGCTGTCGCTGTTGATCGTGCTCGTGGGCTGGGTGGCGTTCACCCAGCTGCCGGTGCGCGAGTATCCCAAGATCGACGAACCCGTGGTTACCGTGACCACGCGCTTGGCTGGCGCGTCCAGCGAGGTGATGGAGTCCACCGTGACCAAAGTGCTGGAAGACTCGCTTGCCGGCATCGAGGGGGTGGACGTCATCACCTCCATCAGCCGCCCGGAGCAGAGCCAGATCACGGTGCGCTTTCGCCTGGAACGCGACCCCGATGCGGCGGCCGCCGAGGTGCGCGACAAGGTGGCTCGGGTGCGCGGGCGCCTGCCGCAGTCGGTGGACGAGCCCGTGGTGGCCAAGGTCGAGGCCGACGCCTTCCCCGTCATCTGGATTGCGCTGTCGTCCGACCGTTATTCGCCGCTGGCGCTGACCGATTTGGCCAACCGCATCGCCAAACCGGTGCTGCAAACCGCCACCGGCGTGGCCGAGGTGCGCGTCTTTGGCGAACGCCGCTTTGCCATGCGCGTACGGCCCGACCCGGACCGCCTGGCCGCCTACGGGCTGACGGTGCAGGATCTGGAGGACGCGCTGCGCCGGGCCAACTTGGAGGTGCCCGCCGGCCGGGTCGAGAGCCAATTGCGCGAGTTCAACGTCACCGCCGCCACCGACCTGCGCAGCGCATCGGCCTTTGCGGACGTGGTCATCCGCACGGCGGGTGGGTTGCCGGTGCGCATCGGCGATGTGGCCGACGTCGCCGAAGGCGCGGCCGATGAACGCACGTCGGTTCGGCTCAACGGCCGCGATACGGTGTCGCTGGGCGTCATCCGCCAGGCGACGGCCAATCCGCTGGAACTCTCCGCCGGCGTGCGCGGGCTGCTCGAACGCGTGCGGGGCGACCTGCCCGCAGGCGTCGACGTGCAGGTGGCCAACGACAACTCGGTGTTCATCGACCGCTCGATCCGGGCGGTGTACCAGACCATCCTCGAAGCAGTGGTGCTCGTGACGCTGGTCATCGTGCTGTTTTTGCGGACGTTGCGTGCATCGATCATTCCGCTCGTCACCATCCCGGTCAGCCTCATCGGCGCGTTTGCGCTGATGGCGTTGTTTGGCTTTTCCATCAACACCCTGACGCTGCTCGCGCTGGTGCTCGCCATCGGCCTGGTGGTGGATGACGCCATCGTCGTGCTGGAAAACATCCACCGCCACATCGAAGCGGGTATGACGCCGCTGGCGGCGGCGATCCGTGGCTCGCGTGAAATCGCCTTTGCCGTGGTGGCCATGACGTTGACGCTGGCCGCGGTGTATGCGCCGCTGGCGCTGACCCCGGGGCGCACCGGACGCCTGTTTGCCGAGTTTGCGCTCGCACTCGCCGGGGCGGTGCTGGTGTCGGGCTTCGTGGCGTTGACGCTGTCGCCCATGATGTGCGCCAAACTGCTGCGCCACCAGCAGCGACGCGGATGGTTTGACCGCAGCATGGAGCGCGTGCTGCAAGCGTTGGTGCATGGATACGGCCGCGCGCTGGACGTGGCGCTGCGCTGGCGCTGGGGGGTGGTGGGCCTGATGCTGGCCAGCGCTGCCGCCAGCGTGTGGTTGCTGCGCACCACCAAGCAAGAGCTCGCGCCGCTGGAGGATCGCGGCGTGATCCTGACCATCGTGAACGCCCCCGATGGGGCGACCGCTGCCTACACGTCGCGCTATGCGGCGGCCATCGAGCGCATCGGCAGCGACTACCCGGAGTTCGACCGCATCTTCGCGCTCATCGGCAACCCCACCGTCTCGCAAGCCACGGTTTTTTTCCGTGCCAAGCCGTGGGAGGAGCGCGAGCGCAGCACGCTGGCACTGGTGCGCGAGATGGCGCCGCGCATCGCTGCCGTACCGGGCGTGACGGCCTTCCCCATCACGCCGCCGTCGCTTGGGCAGGGGTTTCGCGAGCGGCCGGTCAACTTCGTCATCACCACCAACGACAGCTACGCCAGCCTGGCGCGCGTGGTCGCGGAGTTTCAGCGCCGCATGGCCGACTTTCCTGGCTTTTTGCAGGTGGACACCGACCTGCGCATGAACAAGCCCGAGCTGCGCCTGGAGGTGGACCGCGAGCGCGCCGCCGCCCTGGGCGTCAGTGTGGATGCCGTGGCGCGCACGGTCGAATCCATGCTGGGCGGGCGCGTCGTGGGCCGCTACAAGCGCGAGGGCGAGCAGTACGACGTGATCGTTCAGACCAGCGCCGATGCGCGCAGCGCCCCGCAGGACATCGATGGCCTGTACGTGCGCGGGCGCAACAACACGATGGTGCCGCTGTCGGCCGTGGTGCGGGTGCAGGAAGTGGTCGCACCGCGCGAGCTCAACCACTTTGCGCAGCGTCGCAGCGCCACGCTCACCGCCAACCTGGCGCCCGACTTTGCACTGGGCGAGGCGCTGCGCACCATGGACCAGATCGCGCGCGAGGTGCTGCCCGAGGGCTACACCACCGACCTCAACGGTGCGAGCCGCGAGTTCCGCGCCGCCTCCGGGTCTCTGGCGGTGGTCTTCGTGCTGGCGCTGGTGTTCATCTACCTGGTGCTGGCCGCGCAGTTCGAGAGCTTTCTCGACCCCTTCATCATCATGCTGTCGGTGCCGCTGTCGATGCTGGGGGCGCTGGCGGCCTTGCGCTGGACGGGTGGCACGCTCAACGTGTTCAGTCAGATTGGCCTGGTGACCCTGGTAGGGCTGATTACCAAGCACGGCATTTTGATCGTGGAGTTTGCCAACCAGCTGCGCCAGCAGGGCTTGGCCCTGGGCGAGGCGGTGCGACGTGCGGCCGAGCTGCGCCTGCGCCCGATTCTGATGACCACGGGTGCGATGGTGCTGGGTGCGCTGCCGCTGGCGCTGGCCACCGGTGCCGGGGCCGAGAGCCGTCAGCAAATCGGCTGGGTCATCGTGGGCGGCATGAGCGTGGGCACGCTGCTGACGGTATTCGTCGTGCCCACGATGTATGTGCTGCTCGCGCGCCGCCGCGTCCCGGGGCCAGACCGGACGCCAGTGGCGGAGTCCGTGCTTACAGCACCTCGCTAGCAAAATCCGCCAGGCGCGAGCGCTCGCCGCGGGCCAGCGTCACGTGCCCCCCGTGCGGCCAGCCCTTGAAGCGGTCGACCACATAGGTCAGGCCGGACGAGCCCTCGGTCAGGTACGGTGTGTCGATCTGCGCCAGGTTGCCCATGCATACCAACTTCGTGCCGGGACCTGCGCGCGTGATCAGCGTCTTCATCTGCTTGGGCGTGAGGTTTTGCGCCTCGTCGATGATGACGTATTTGTTCAGAAACGTACGCCCGCGCATGAAGTTCAGGCTCTTGATCTTGATGCGGCTGCGGATCAGATCTTGCGTGGCTGCGCGGCCCCAGTCGCCGGCCGGGCTTTGGCCGCCCTTGGCCAGAAACTCCAAGTTATCATCGAGCGCGCCCATCCAGGGGCCCATTTTTTCTTCCTCGGTGCCGGGCAAAAAGCCGATGTCCTCACCGACGCTGACCGTGGCGCGTGTCATGATGATTTCGGTGTAGCGCCGCTCGTCCAGCACCTGGCTCAGGCCCGCGGCCAGCGCCATCAGCGTCTTGCCGGTGCCCGCGGTGCCGGCCAGGGTGACGAAGTCGATCTCCGGGTCCATCAGCAGGTTGAGGGCGAAGTTTTGCTCTCGGTTGCGCGCGGTCACGCCCCAGACTGCGCTCTTGAGGTGTGTGTAGTCGCGCAGCGTGCGCAGCACGGCCGACTTGCCGCGCAACTCGACCACCCGTGCGTACAGCGGCGGCTCACCCGGTGCTTCGTAGTACACGAACTGGTTCAGGTAGAGCTGCTCGGCGATCGGCCCCGAGATGCGGTAGAAGGTATGCCCACCCTGCTGCCAGCTCTCCACCGTCTTGCTGTGGCGGCTCCAGAAGTCGGTCGGCAATGCCAACATGCCACTGTAGAGCATGTCAGCATCGTCGAGCGTCTTGTCGTTTTCGTAGTCCTCGGCGGTCAGACCCAGGGCGCGCGCCTTGATGCGCATGTTGATGTCTTTCGACACCAGCACGACGTCGCGCTCGGGGTGGCGCTGGGTGAGCGCCTGCACCACCGACAAAATCTGGTTATCCGCTTTGCCCTGAGGCAGATCGGCGGGCAGCGCGTGCGGCAGCAGCTCGGTCTGGAAGAACAGGGTGCCGCTGGCTTCGGTGTTGCCGAGTGCGGACAGGGGAAGTCCGGCGCGGATGTCACCGTTGGCACAAGCGGCCAGTGCGTCCAGCGAGCGGCTGGCCTGGCGCGCGTTGCGCGCCACCTCGCTCATGCCCTTTTTGTTGTTGTCCAGCTCTTCCAGCACGATCATCGGCAGGAAGATGTCGTGCTCCTCGAAGCGAAACAGGCAGGACGGGTCGTGCATCAGCACATTGGTGTCGAGCACGAACAACCGGCGCCGACCGTCGGACGCCGCCCGCCGGCGGGTCGGCGAGCGCCGCGTGGCCTCCCGCTGCGCGCGCGCGGGTAGGGCGGTCTGGGGGGGCGCCGCTGGCGCGGGGGGGGCCACGGCGACACTTGCGGTAGCAATCGCGTCAGCGCCTGGGGCCTCAGCCGGGGTCTCGGCTCGCACGGCGCCGGTGGAGCGACGCCGACCCCGCCCGGTTCGGGCCGTGGGCGTCATGGCCGATGCGTCTGCCGCCAGGGGGGGCGGCGGCGTCACCTGCGGCTCTTCAGCGGGCGCATCGTCGGCTGCGGGGGTGGCGGTGGCGGAGAGTTTTTTGAGGTCGACGCGGTCGGCCTTGCGGCGTGGTGGAGGTGGCAAAGGCATACGGCGATGATGCCAGAAAAATCGCGTCGCCTCCCGCTTGATATCTCTTGTCTCATACCCATCTGCCCACCAGGCGCTACCCGATTTGCGGGCACTTGATTTTGCGCGGCAGCCTGTTGCCGCCGCCAGATTGGCGTCGTCTCGACAACAGCAACAACGGAAGGATCGACGATGAAAACCTCACTCAAAACCCTCAAACCCAGCCACCTCGCGCTCGCGGCTGCGCTGGCCTTTGGCGGCGCCTCGGCCTATGCAGCCGATGCGGCACCCGCCGCCACCAAGCCAGTGCCCGGCGCCAACGCCGATGTCCAGACCCAGGCGCGCAAGCAGACCGAGGGCGGCAAGTCCGGCAGCGGCTGGTTAGCCAACGCCACCCAACGTTGATCGAGGAGCCCCATCATGACGGATAACCTTGTGAAAACGTCCGACGACGGCGTCACCCAAAACGCCTCCGTCTCCCTGATCCAGACGAACTGGAAGTGGCTGGCGCTGCGGGGCGTGCTGGCGCTGCTGTTTGGCGCCATTGCGCTGTGGTCGCCGCTGGCGGCCGTCTACGCGCTGACCTTCGTCTTTGGTGCTTATGCGCTCGCCGACGGTGTGTTGTCGGTGGGCCTGGGCATCCATCACGCGCGCCAGAAGACCGACCGATGGTGGTCCTGGGTGCTGCGTGGCGTGATTGGCATCTTCGCTGGCATCGTGGTGGTCGTCGTGCCCTGGGCGGCGGCCATGGCGCTGGTCGTCTTCAACTGGGTGCTGCTGTCGCTGTGGGCGATCGCCACCGGCGTCTTCGAATTTTCTGCCGGCCGTCGCCTGCAGCGCGAAGGCGGCCGAGGCTGGATCCTGATGCTCAGCGGCGCCATCAGCGTCGCCCTCGGCGCTGCCGTTCCGGTCGTGCTGGCCTTGTATCCCGATGCCGGCATGGTGACCATGGGCCTGATGATGGGTGTATACGCCCTGATCGCGGGCGCCCTGTTGCTGGCTTTGGCGCTCCGACTGCGCAAGAGCGCCTGAGCGTCCGGCAAACCCGAACGCAGGGCTGAGCGTCCCGCACCGGTTCAGGGCGACCGACTCAGCCTTGCGTCGACTCGACGCTTCCGAAAGCAACCCTAGAGAAAGAGAAACACAACATGACCGAACTCGATTCATTGACCCAAGACCTGCAGTCCGCGTTTGGCGGCGCAGGAGCCCCTGTTTTGTCCATTTATGCGGACATCAACCCCGCACGCCCTGAAAACGCGGGCCGCGCGTGGGCCAAGCGCATCAAAAACGCCCTCAAGGACCTGCCCGAAATCCGCGACGCTCACGGCAAGCGCGACACGCCGCTGTATGACGAAGTCCTGGCGCTCATCGACGAGGAACGGCCGGCTGCACGCACGCTGGCGCTGTTTGCCACTCGCGGCTTGCGCGGCCGTCTGGTCGTGCGCCGCATCGACCTGCAGCTGGATCTACCGGTGGTCGACCTGGCCCAGGGGCGCGTGGAAGCGCGCTGGGGCGAGCCGTATCTGACGCCCATTTTCTTCGCCGCGGACGAATACGAGCGTGGCGGTGTGCTCCATCTCGAAGGCGCGAAGTGGCGCTTTTATGAGTTGTTCCTGGGCGAGTTGCGTGAAGACACCGCCGTATTCGCCGACATCAGCGCCGACGAATGGCGGGAGCTCAAAGATCTGGCCGAGCGCATCGAAAACGCCGCAGCGCTGCGCCGTGCGCACACGGGTGGCAGCTTCGACAAGCTCTCGCCGAAAGAGCGCGAAGCCGCGAAAGTCAGCACCTGGATGCACAAGCTCTACACGCGCCTCGCCCAGGCGCTCGACAAGACGGTCGACCGCTTGGGCGTCGAGCGCCTCGTCCTCATGGGCGAACCGTGGCAGGTGTCGCATTTCGAGGGTTACCTCAGCCGCGGCCTGCGCAACCGGGTGGTCGCTCGCGTGCCCCAGCCCGGCAACGCATCGAACCCGACACCGGCCGACTTGCTCGAACGTGTGACGCCGGCCCTCGAAGCAGCCGAACGTCAGGCCGAATTGGCGCTGCTGGAACGCATCAAGGAGCAGCCGGGCGTCTGGGGTCTGGACCCCGTGCTCGACGCGCTGCAACTGGGCCGTGTGGAAACGCTGGTGCTGCCCTGGGCGCTGGATGCACGCATCTGGCGCTGCCCTGAGGGCGCTGTGGGCGGCACGGCAGAAATGGCCAAACTCTTTTGCGACCAGCCGCAGGAAGTGGCTTTGCGCGACCATGTCTGGCAGCTCGCGCGCGACTATGGCGCGCGCCTCGAGTTCGTTCGTGGTGAGGCCGAGGGCCGACTGCTGCGTGACTTCCAAGGCGCGGCGGCCTCGCTGCGCTGGTAAGCTCGGCGGCGTTCCTCTAATCCACCGAGATCACCATGAGAATCAAACTCCATTACGAAGGCACCTCGGCGCAGGATGCGCCGGGCTGGGCCCACGCCCTCGAGGCGCAGATGTCCAAGCAGCTCCAGCCTCTGCTGATCAAGCACGGCGCTGAGGACAGCGTGCTGCACGCGACGCTGGGCAAGCCCAAGCGGGGCGGCAAGGCTTTTACCGTGCGGCTGCACATGCACCTGCCGGGCAAGAAGATCATCGCTGCGAGCGCCGAGGGCGCTGACCCGGTCGTCGCGAGCGAAGCCGCGATGGCGCGCCTGTTTCGCGAAGCCAAGAAGCACTTTGAGCTCCTGCGCGGCCAGGATCAGTACAAGCGCAAGGCGCGCCGCGAGCGGCTGCATGCGCTCAAGGAACAGATCGCCGCGCTGCCCGAAGCCGTGGCGACGCAGGCGCAACAGGGCATCGAGGCGTTGCTGCAACGCCTCGAAGCAGTGGCGCGCCGTGAACTTGCCTACTTGCGCGCCGTCGGCGACCTGCCCTCGGACTACCCGACCGTGCGCGATGTCGTCGACGAGGCCGCCGCCGCGACCAAAGCCGCGTGGCAGCCCGGTGCGGACCCAGACGCGGTCTATCGGCAACTGCTGAAGAACCTCTTCAAGGCCATCGACCGCGAGGTCGCCGCCAGCCGCCCATACGGCGAGGCCGTCTCGCTCGACGCTCCGGTGCCGACGGACGCGCAGGACGACGCCGAGTCGATGGTCGAAGAAGAACTCTACGAGTACTACCAACCGGATGACACGCTCAGCATCGCCGATGTGCTGCCGGAGATGGTCGAGGCTGCTGCCGAGAGCACCGATCAACCCGCCACCGCCGAGCGGGCTGGCGAACAAGCCTACGTGGTCGATGTGCTCAAAGACCTGCCGGTGGCGTGGCGCCGCGCCTTGCTGCTCGCCGAACTCGACGCGCTGGCCCATGCCGCCATTGCCGAAGTGCTCGATACCTCCGAGCGCAGTGTGGTCGGCTGGATCGAGCTGGCGCAGAGCTTCGTCGAGGCGCGCCTCGAAGATGCAGGCATTGTTCGGCCCACCGGCGAAGGCCGGGTGCGGCTGACCCTGTGGTTGCAGGGTGGTGGTCGATGAGCCGCTGACACGCTGAGCGATCGCCTCTGGGTCAGTCACGGTCGACCATGCCTATCCTTGACGGAAATACCTGGACCCTGAGCGCCCTGGTGGCTTCGGCCATCGTGGCGCCCTTCTTTATGGGCCACGCGCTGCTGCACAAGCGCGAGCCGCGCTCGGCCACGCTGTGGCTGATCGTCATCGCCGTGCTGCCCCTGGCGGGATCGACGCTCTATCTCCTGTTTGGAATCAATCGCATCGAGCGACGGGCGCGGCGTCTGCGGGGTTCGGTACACCGTGGTGCCGTGGCCGCGCAGCCCAGCCATGATACGCCGCCTCCCGTTCCGCTCACGTTTAAGGGTTTGGCGCACCTGGTCGAGTCGGCCACGGGCTTGCCACTGACGGCGGGAAATGCAATCGAACCGCTGCACGGCGGTGCGACCGCCTACCCCGAGATGCTGCGGGCCATCGACGAGGCGCGTCACAGCATCGCCCTGGCCAGCTACATCTTTGACGGCCACGGCATCGGTGGCGCCTTCGTCGACGCGCTCACGCGCGCGCACCGCCGGGGCGTGGCCGTGCGCGTGCTGATCGATGACGTGAATGTCCGGCTTTCGCGCCAGACGGCTTACCGCGCGCTCGTCCGCGAGCGCGTGCCCGTCGCCTCATTCAACCCGCCGTTCATTCCCGCGCGGCTGCATGCGGTTCAGCTGCGCAACCACCGCAAGTTGCTGCTGGTCGATGGGTGTGTCGGCTTCACGGGCGGCATGAATATTCAAGCGTCCTACTGGTCGCCGGACAAGCCCGAAGCGGCCTTCCGGGACCTGCACTTCCGCGTCGAAGGACCGGTGCTGGAACACATGATGCTGACCTTCACGCGCGACTGGTTCGACAGCAGCGACGAATGGCTCGAATCCTCCTTCTGGCGTGGGGGCCCGGACTCCGCTGCAGCATGGCCCGCGGGCGACCGCGACCGCTGCGGCGGCGCCCTTGCACGCGGCATCGAAGCTGGCCCCGACGATACGATCGACCGCTTGCTCTGGACCTGGTCCGGCGCGCTTGCGAGCGCACAGCACAGCGTGCGAATTCGGACGCCCTATTTCGTGCCCGAAACCACCTTGCTCACGGCCCTGTCTACCGCTGCCTTGCGCGGCGTGGAAGTCGAGGTGATCGTGCCGCAGCGCTGCGACCATGCCTTTGTCGGATGGGCAAGCCGCGCCAGCTATGCCCAGGTGCTCGAGTTTGGCGTGCGTGTCTTCGAACGGCCAGGCCCTTTCGACCATACGAAGCTGATGCTGATCGATCGCCATTGGGTCAGCCTCGGCTCGGCCAACTGGGACACGCGCAGTTTGAGGCTCAATTTCGAATTCAACCTCGAGGTCTACGATCCCGCCCTTGCGGCCCAGCTCGAAGACGATTTCTTTGAACGCCGGGCCGAATCACACCTGGTCACCCTGGCACAATGGCATGCCCAGCCCTTGACGGTGCGGCTGCGCGACCGAGCCGCCCGACTGTTCACGCCCATCCTTTGAGCGCTCCTCTCTTGACGGCGACAGCTGGCTCGAATGCCCACCGCCCCTGCCTGCGCTAGGCTGGACCGTTTCTTCCGACGAGACGTTTTGCCGTCAGGCCACCTTTTTGAGCATCTTGACGGCCTGCAGGACTTCGTCCACGTGCCCAGGCACCTTGACGCCGCGCCATTCTTGCAGCAGGATGCCCTCGGGGCTGATCAAGAAGGTGCTGCGCTCGATGCCCTTGACCTTCTTGCCGTACATGATCTTGTTCTTGACCACGCCGAACATGTGGCACATCTTTTCTTCGGTGTCGGCGATCAGCTCGAAGGGCAGCTCCAGCTTGGCTTTGAAATCTTCGTGCGACTTCAGGTTGTCGCGCGAGACGCCGAACACCTCGGCACCGGCGGCGACGAACTCTTGATACTGGTCGCGGAACTGTAGCGCCTCGGTGGTGCAGCCGGGGGTGTGGTCTTTCGGGTAGAAGTACAGCACCAGGGTCTTGCCCAGGTGGGACTGGTGGGTGACCTTGACGCCGCCGGTCGCTTGCGCTTCGAACTCGGGAATGGGTTTGTTGACGACGACGGCCATGAAGCGTATCCCCTGTCTGATTGGCTGATCGGATGCGTCCGGAAAAAGACGGCCTGTCCATCACACACCCTGAGCCCCATTCGCGCGTGGAGCGGGTGCCGAGCGTGGCAGCGCGGCAGGATGGGCTGCGCCGGACATTTTGCTAATTTTACCGCATTCGAGGGGCGGGTCTGGCGGGTGGAGGCGATCGAAAGTCAGCCCGCCGGCGTCGTGTCGTGGGGTTCGATCAACAGGGCTGCCACCACCCGGCGGCCTTCGCCGGCCAGGATGTTGTAGGTGCGCGCCGCGGCCATCGTGTCCATGGTTTCCACGCCGATGCCGCGCTCGATCAGGCCGCGCAGCAGGGCAGGGGCGACGAAGCGCAGGCGCTGGCCGCTGCCGAAGAGCACGACTTCCGGTTCTTCCTCGGCCAGGAGGTCGAAGTGGGCGGCGGTCAGATCGGCGTGCGCCCGGCAGTCCCACACCTGCAGGCGGCCGCTGGCGCTGACCACCACGCTGTGCTCGAACCGCTGGCCCGCGATCACCACCCACCCCGGGCCGTGGGCCTGGATGGACAGGGTGTCGATGCGGTCGGGTTGAAACTTCATCGGTGGCGCACGGCGCGCACGGAAAGGCGGCCAAACTGTGGTGAAATTATAGGTTCCACCCGCCCAACCCCGTGCGCCATGCCGTTTCCCGTCATCCACAAATCGGCCAAACTCGCCAACGTCTGCTACGACATCCGGGGGCCTGTGCTGGAGAAGGCCCGCCAGATGGAGGAGGATGGCCACAAGATCATCAAGCTCAACATCGGCAACCTGGCTGTGTTCGGGCTCGAGCCGCCCGATGAGATCGTGCAGGACATGATCCGCACCCTGCCGCACGCGGCCGGGTACACGGACAGCAAGGGGCTGTTTGCCCCGCGCAAAGCGATCGTGCACTACACGCAGCAAAAGGGTATTCCTGGCGTGACGGTGGACGACGTCTATCTGGGCAACGGCGCCAGTGAGCTCATCACCATGAGCATGAACGCGCTGCTCAACGCGGGCGATGAGATTTTGGTTCCCGCGCCCGACTACCCGTTGTGGACGGCGTCGGTGTCGCTATCGGGCGGCACGCCGGTGCACTATCTGTGCGACGAGGCCAGCGACTGGATCCCCGATCTGGAGGACATGGCGCGCAAGATCACGCCGCGCACGCGGGGCATCGTCGTCATCAACCCCAACAACCCGACCGGGGCGCTGTATCCGGTGGAGGTGCTGCAGGCCATCGTGGCGCTGGCGCGCCAGCACGGGTTGATCGTCTTTGCGGACGAGATCTACGACAAGGTGCTCTACGACGGCCACACCCACACGTCGATCGCCTCGCTGGCCGACGACGTGCTGTTCGTCACCTTCAACGGGCTGAGCAAAAACTACCGCTCGTGCGGCTACCGTGCGGGCTGGATGATCGTCTCGGGCGACAAGCGGCGCGCCAAGGACTACATCGAGGGGCTGAATATGTTGGCCTCGATGCGCCTGTGCGCCAACACGCCAGGGCAACTGGCCATCCAGACCGCGCTGGGCGGCTACCAGAGCATCAACGATTTGGTCGCGCCCACGGGGCGTCTGTGCCGACAGCGCGACCTGGCGCACCGGTTGTTGACAGCCATCCCCGGCGTGACCTGCGTCAAGCCCAAGGCCACGCTGTACATGTTTCCGCGCCTGGATCCGGCGATCTACCCGATCGAGGACGACCAGCAATTCGCCTACGAACTGCTGGCCGAGGAAAAGGTGCTGATCGTGCAAGGCACGGGCTTCAACTACCCGACGGCCGACCATTTCCGCCTCGTCTTTTTGCCGCACGAAGACGACCTGGCCGAGGCGATTGGCCGCATTGCGCGTTTTTTGGGGCATCTGCGCCGCCGCTACGGAACGGACTGACCCTGCGCGGGGGCGCTCCCGCCACCGATCGACGATCTATTCACTGACATCACCACCATGAGTTCGCTTCCCCCCATCCGCGTTGGTCTGCTGGGCATCGGCACCGTCGGCAGCGGCGTCTTTCGCGTGCTACAGCGCAACCAGCAAGAAATCCGTCGCCGCGCCGGGCGCGGCATCGACATCGTCACCGTGGCCGACCTGCACGTCGAGCGGGCGCGCGCCATCGTCGGCGACGGGGTGCAGGTGGTGGGTGACGCGCGCGCCGTCATCGCCGATCCCTCCATCGACATCGTGGTCGAGCTCATCGGCGGCTATGGCATTGCCAAGACGCTGGTGCTGGAGGCAATCGCCGCCGGCAAACACGTGGTCACGGCCAACAAAGCATTGTTGGCGGTGCACGGCACCGAGATCTTTGCCGCCGCCCAGGCCAAGGGGGTGATGGTGGCGTTCGAGGCGGCGGTGGCGGGCGGCATTCCCATCATCAAGGCGTTGCGCGAGGGGTTGACCGCCAACCAGATCCAGTGGGTGGCCGGCATCATCAACGGCACCACCAATTTCATCCTGTCCGAGATGCGCGACAAGGGGCTGGATTTCGACCTCGTGCTCAAAGAGGCGCAGCGCCTGGGCTACGCCGAGGCCGATCCCACCTTCGATATCGAGGGCATCGACGCCGCACACAAGGCCACGCTGATGAGTGCGCTGGCGTTTGGCATTCCGGTGCAGTTCGACAAGGCGTATGTCGAAGGCATCACACGGCTGCAGGCGGCCGACATCCGCTACGCCGAGCAGCTGGGCTACCGCATCAAGCTGCTGGGCATCACCAAGCGCGTGGCCGGTGGCGTGGAGCTGCGCGTGCACCCGACGCTGGTGCCGGCGCGGCGCCTGATCGCCAACGTCGAGGGCGCGATGAACGCCGTGGTGGTGCAGGGTGACGCGGTGGGCACCACGCTCTACTACGGCAAAGGCGCGGGCAGCGAGCCGACCGCCAGCGCCGTGATCGCCGACCTGGTAGACGTGACACGCCTGCACACCGCTGACCCGCAGCACCGCGTGCCGCACCTGGCGTTCCAGCCGCATGCGATGAGTGACCTGCGCATCGTGCCCATGGCGCAAGTGGTCACGAGCTACTACCTGCGCTTGCGTGTCGCCGACCAGCCCGGTGTGCTGGCCGAGGTGACGGGGCTGCTGGCGCGTGCGGGCATCAGCATCGACGCCGTTCTGCAGCGCGAGGCCGACGAGGTGGGCGGCGAGGGCAGCACGCAAACCGACCTCATCATCTTGACGCACGACACGACCGAGGGCACCATGAACGAGGCGCTCGATGCCATCCAAGCCCTGCCCACGGTGCTGGCGCCCGTGGTGCGCATCCGTAAGGAGGAGTTGGCCTGATGCGCTACCTCTCGACCCGTGGCCACCCCGAGCGGCGGCGTTTCAGCGACATTTTGCTCGAGGGCCTTGCGCCCGACGGCGGTTTGTACCTGCCCGAGTCGTATCCCCAGGTCGATGCGGCGACGCTGGCGCGTTGGCGCCGCATCTATCACGAGCAAGGCTACGCCGAGCTGGCGTTCCAGATCCTGTCGCTCTATATCGACGACATCCCGGCCGACGACCTGCGCGCGCTGTGCGCGAAAACCTACACGGCTGAGGTGTTCGGCACGGGCGAGATCGTGCCTTTGCGTCACTTGGAAGACGGCCTCTGGCTGGAAGCACTGTCCAATGGGCCCACGTTGGCCTTCAAGGACATGGCGATGCAGCTGCTGGGCCACCTGTTCGAGTACGAGCTCGCGCGCCGGGGTGAGACGCTCAACATTCTGGGCGCCACCAGCGGCGACACCGGCAGCGCCGCCGAGTACGCGATGCGCGGCAAGCGTGGCATCCGCGTCTTCATGCTCAGCCCGCATGGGCGCATGAGCCCGTTTCAGCAGGCGCAGATGTACAGCCTGATGGATGCCAACATCCACAACATCGCCATCGAGGGCGTGTTCGACGACTGTCAGGACATCGTCAAGGCGGTCAGCCACGACCTCGACTTTAAACGGCGCTTCAAGATCGGCACCGTCAACAGCATCAACTGGGCGCGCTTGCTGGCGCAGGTGGTGTACTACTTTGCGGGCTGGATCCAGGCCACCACGCGCGACGACGAGCGCGTGAGCTTTGCCGTGCCCAGCGGCAATTTCGGCAACGTGTGCGCCGGGCACATCGCCCGCATGATGGGCCTGCCCATTGCCCACCTGGTGGTGGCGACGAACGAAAACGACGTGCTCGACGAGTTTTTCCGCACCGGGGTGTACCGGGTGCGGGGCAGCGCCGACACCTACGAGACGTCCAGCCCGTCGATGGACATCAGCAAGGCCAGCAACTTCGAGCGCTTCGTGTTCGACCTGCTGGGGCGCGATGCGGCGGCGACGCGCGCCCTGTTTGCCGACGAGCTGGCGCGCCAGGGGCGCTTCGATTTGTCGGCCCACCCGGCGTTTGCGCTGGCGCGCAGCCGCTTCGGATTCTTGAGTGGCCGCAGCACGCACGCCAACCGCATCGCCACCATCCGCGACACGTGGCAGCGTTTCGGCGTCATGATCGATCCCCACACCGCGGATGGGGTCAAGGTAGCGCGTGAGCACCGGCAGCCCGGGGTGCCCATGATCGTGCTCGAGACGGCGTTGCCGGTCAAGTTTGCCGCCACCATCGTCGAAGCCCTCGGGCGCGAGCCCGAGCGGCCCGCCCGCTACCAGGGCATCGAGGACCGACCCAAGCGGGTGCAGGTGCTGCCCGCGGACGCCCAGCGTGTCAAGGCCCTCATCGAAACGGTGTGCGCGGCGGAGTGAGGGGCAGGCCATGGCGACGACGTCACCGACCGCGTCCGCACGGCCCGGCCTCATGGCGCTGGAAGAGGCCCTGCAGCGGCTGCTGGCCGACGTCACCCCGGTGGCGGAGGTGGAGCGCGTGCCCACCCAGTCCGCTGCCGGCCGCGTGCTGGCCGAGCCGGTCGTCTCGGCGCTCGACGTACCCGGCTTCGACAACAGCCAGATGGATGGCTACGCCGTGCGTTGTGCGGAGGTGCGAGACGCCGTGGCCGCGGGTCGGCCGCTGCCGGTGGCCCTGCGCATCCAGGCGGGCCACGGCAGCGCGGCGCTGCCCCCGGGCGCGGTGGCGCGGATCTTTACCGGTGCGCCACTGCCGGATGGGGCTGACGCCGTCGTGATGCAAGAGGACGCCGCGCCGGCGGAGGCGCCGCCCGATGCGGATGCCGCACTGGCGCCCCATGGCTGGGTGCGCTTGACCGTGGTGCCCGTGCCGGGCCAGTGGGTGCGCCGCCGCGGCGAAGATGTGCACGTCGGTGCCGTCGTGCTGCCCGCGGGCCGGCGCCTGCGCCCGGCCGATCTGGGCTTGGTCGCCTCCATCGGGGTGGCCGAGCTGACCGTGCGGCGTCGGTTGCGCGTGGCCCTGGCCGCCACGGGCGATGAGCTGATCCGCCCGGGGGAGCGGCCGCCCGAGGGCCTGCCACCGGGGGCGATTTTCGAGTCGAACCGCTATTTTCTGGAGCCGCTGCTGCAGCGCCTGGGCTGCGACGTGACCGTGCTGTCGCGCATTCCCGATGATCGCGAGGCGACGCGCTCGGCTTTGGCCAGCGCCGCGCTCGCGCACGACGTGATCGTGACCACGGGCGGTGTCTCCGTGGGCGAGGAAGACCACGTCAAACCCGTGGTGCAGGCGCTGGGTGGCCTGGACTTATGGCAGATTGCCATGAAGCCCGGCAAGCCGTTTGCACAGGGTTGGATCGATCGTGCGCCGCTGGGTGGCCAAGGGCGCTGCCATGTGTTGGGCCTGCCGGGCAATCCGGTCTCCAGCTTCGTGACCTTTCTGCTGCTCGCGCGGGCGTTTTTGCTGCGGCTGTCAGGGGTCGACGTGGCGCCCGCGTTGCCACCGGCGCTGCCGCTGGTGGCGCATTTCGACGTGCCGCACCCCGACAAACGGCGCGAGTTTTTGCGCGTGCGCCGCAACGCGCAGGGCGGTTTAGACCTGTTTCCCAATCAAAACTCGTCCGTGCTGACCTCCATGGTCTGGGCCGATGGTCTGGTGGATAAACCTGCCGGGGCAGTCATACGGCGTGGAGACGTGGTGGCCTATCTGCCGCTGGCGGAGTGGTGGGACTGAGCGGCGGATCGAACGTTCAGGAGTGCGCATGACCTCCCCGCTCGCCACTGCCCGAACGTCGAAGATGGCCGCAGAGCGGGTCGGGTTCCGCTCGCTGTTGCGTCGCCGTCTGATTGGCGGCGCGCTGGCGCTGATCGTCGCGATGGCGCTGTTGGTGGCAGTGGGCGTCATCGCACCGATGGCGCAACAGGCGGCCCGGGCGTCGTTCGACTCGGTGGCCCGTGAGACAGATGCCCGGCTGCGAGCCAGCTTTGGCTCGACCCAGGCTGCGTTGCAGGTGTTTGGTCACGGGCTGCAGGCATTACCACCATCGGCGGATAATCCGACGAGCTTCGTCGAGCGGGCGCGTCTGGCCATGGCCGCCATGCCGTTGGTCACCTCGGTGGTGGCAGGCAATGGCGCGGGCCAAGGCTGGTTGCTGCTGTGGCGGCCCGAGCAGCGCGAGTGGCTCGTGCGCATCACGGACCGCACCCGTTGGGGGGACGAACAGCGCTTTCTGTCGTTCGACGCGCAGTGGCGCCCGTTGCGGGAATGGCGCGAGCAGCTGCCCTACGATCCACGGACGCGGCCTTGGTATCGGTTGGCCCAGGAAAAGCCGGGCGAGCCACGCTGGACCACGCCGTACGTGCTGTTTACCACGCGCGAGCCGGGGGTAACGGTCACCCTGGGTTGGCACGATGCCGACGGATTGCCGTGGGCCGTGGGGTTCGATCTGCGCGCCAATGAGATCGACGCCTTGGCCAAGACGTTGACCCCTAGTGCCCACGGCCTGACGCTGGTCGCCGACGCCAGCGGGCAGGTGCTGGGACAGTCGTTTGCCCCGTTGACGCTGACGCCAACGCCAGAGGGCAGCTGGCGCTTGCCGCGCCTGGACGAGGTCGGCCAACCGTTGCTGCGGCAGGCCATAGAGCAGGGAGGGCAGGTGCTCGACGGGAGCCGCTGGGCGATGCCGGGCCTTCGCTGGTTGGTGGTGCAGCACACCATCGTGTTGGGCGAGCTGCCACTGACCCTGTGGATGGCGGCCCCATGGTGGGACTTCGTGCCAGGGCTGACCGTTTGGCTGGCGGCCTTGGTGGGGTTTGGCATCGCGGTGTCCCTCGCGGCGGCGTGGATCGCCCGCCGCGCTGCTCGTCAGTTGGCCGAGCCCTTGGAGTATTTGGCGCAGGCCGCGCAGGCGGTGGGCCAGCTGTCGCTGGCACAGCCGATCCGTACCGACTGGCGCACCCGTGAGGTCCACGCGCTGGCTCGGGCCATGAACGAATCACGGCGTCGGCTGCGCATCTACCAACGCCGCTTGCAGCGCCGCGAAGCGCAGCTGCGTCGCGAGGTGTTGGCGCTGACGGCGGCCGAACAGCGCTTGCTGCATGTCGGCCTACACGATCCGCTGACCGATCTGCCCAACCGCCGTTTGCTCCTCGAGCGCATCGAGCATGCACTGGCGCGCGCCGATCGTCACCGGTCGATGACGGCGGTGCTATACGTCGATCTGGACCACTTCAAGGAAATCAACGACGAGTGGGGGCATGAGGCCGGCGACGCGCTATTGGTCGAGGTGGCGCAACGCTTGCGTGCGCAAGTGCGCGGTGGCGACACCGTGGCACGGCTGGGGGGAGACGAGTTTGTCCTCGTGCTGGAGGATGTGACGGCCGACATTGCCGCCGAACGCGCCCACGCGGTGCTGGTGGCGCTGCAAAATCCGATCGACTTGGGCGGGCGGGTCTGCCACATCTCGGCCAGCATTGGTATCGCCCTGGCACCGCGTGATGGGCTGGACGCCGTGACGCTGTTGCGCCATGCGGACGAGGCGATGTACCGCGCCAAAACAGGGGGACGCGGTCGCGTGGTCGCGTACGAGGCGGGATTCAGCCACGCCACACACGAGGCGCGCGCCATGCGCGAAGCGTTGGCACAGGCGATCGCCGAGCGCACCATCGAGCTGTGGTGGCAGCCCCAGGTGGATTTGCAGGACGGCCGCATCGTGGCTGCCGAGGGTTTGCTGCGCTGGCAGCATCCCCAGTGGGGCTGGGTGTCGCCTTCGACCTTCATTCCCTTGGCAGAGGATGGCGGACTGATGGAGCGCCTGGGTTTGCTGGTGCTGGATCTGGCACTGGAGCACGGGCAGCGCCTGGACGCGGCCGGCTGGACGCTCGGCCGGCTGGCGGTCAACGTCTCACCCCGTCAGCTCCAGGTGGAACGGTTCGTGGACGAGGTGTTGTCGCGCCTGACGCGCAGCGGTTGGCCTGCCCACCGGCTGGAGCTGGAAATCACCGAGAGTGTGCTGCTCGACAGCGAACCGGCGCGGGACCGCCTGCGCGTGCTGGAGGCGCGCGGGGTGCGATTGGCGGTGGACGACTTTGGCACTGGCTATGCCTCGATGGCGTATCTGCGTGCCCTGCCGCTGGACACGATCAAGATCGACGGCAGCTTCGTGCGCGACATCGGGACGTCCGCGCAGGCCGACGCGCTCGTCGAGTCGCTCATCCAGCTCGGGCGTGCGGTCGGTTTGCAGCTCGTGGCGGAGGGGGTCGAGACGGTGGCCCAGCGCGATTTTCTGGCCGAGCGCGGCGTGCGGCGTGCGCAGGGATACCTGTGGGCGCCGGCATGCCCGTTGTCGGCCTGGCTCGCCGTGCCCGCGGGCCAAATGCCCAAGCTATGATCGTGGTCACGAGCACCGCATAGGTACCCTGACCCTCATTCAACGATCGTCCATGAAGATCCAACTGCGCTACTTTGCCGCCATCCGCGAGGCCGTGGGCACTGCCGCCGAGGTGCTGGACACCGACGCATCCCACGTCGGCGCGTTGCGCGACGCGCTGATTGCGCGCGGTGGCGTCTGGGCCGAGGCATTGGGCCGCGGGCGCGCCGTGCGCGTGTCGGTCGATCAGGTCATGGCGGACGAGGGTACGCCGCTGCACGATGGCGCCGAAGTGGCCTTCTTCCCGCCCGTCACTGGAGGATAGGCCCATGGCACTCGCGCACCGTTTTATCGCCATCCAGAGCGAGGACTTCGACCTGGCGCGTGAGGTGACCGCCCTGCGCGCCGGCCAGCCGACCGTGGGCGCGGTGTGCGCCTTCGTGGGCACGGTGCGTGATCGCAACGACGGGGCCTCGGTGGCCACCATGGAGCTGGAGCATTACCCGGGTATGACCGAGCGCGCCATCGACGCCATGATCGATGAGGCGGCACGGCGCTTCGACATACTGGGTGTGCGCGTCATCCACCGCGTGGGGGCGCTGCAGCCGCAGGACCAAATCGTGCTGGTGGCCGTGGCCTCGGCGCATCGCGGCCAGGCATTCCAGGCGTGCGAGTTTTTGATGGACTACCTCAAGACCCAGGCGCCGTTCTGGAAAAAAGAGCACACCCCACAGGGGGCGCGTTGGGTCGATGCGCGCGTCAGCGACGACGCGGCGCTGGCGCGCTGGGGCATTGCCGCGCGCAACGCCTGAGTGCCCGTCACGTGGCGCGTTTTTGATGGCGATCAAGGCCGCGGCCTTGAAAACGCGGCACAACCCCCCACATGGAAGCACAGTCGAATCACGGAGCTTTCCATGTCCATCGAAAAATTCACCCGTTCGTTTCAAGAGGCCTTGTCCGACGCGCAATCGCTCGCGCTGGGCAAGGATCATGCGTACATCGAGCCGGCGCACGTGGCGCTGACCCTGCTGCAGCAAGACACCTCGCGCGGCTTGCTCACGCGTGCCGGGGTCAACATCGGGGCGCTGCGCAAGGCGGCCGAAGACGCCGTCAACCGCCTGCCCCAGGTGCAGGGCCAGGAGCAAGTCCAGGCCAGCCGCGATTTGGTGTCCGTGCTGCAGGCGATGGAAAAAGAGGCCATCAAGCGCGGTGACCAGTTCATCGCCAGCGAGTTGTTCTGGCTGGCGCTGGCCGATGCCAAGACGTCGCTGGCCGATGCCGCGCGGCAGGCGGGCCTGCAGCGCAAGTCCCTAGAGGCGGCGATCGAAGCCGTGCGAGGAGGAGAAAAAGTGACCAATCCCGAAGCCGAAAACCAGCGCGAGGCGCTGAAAAAATACACCCTCGACCTGACCGAACGCGCCCGTCAGGGCAAGCTGGACCCCGTCATCGGGCGCGACGACGAAATTCGCCGCACCATCCAGATCCTGCAGCGGCGCAGCAAGAACAACCCGGTGCTCATCGGTGAGCCCGGTGTGGGCAAAACCGCCATCGTCGAGGGGCTGGCGCAGCGCATCGTCAACGGCGAGGTGCCCGAGACGCTCAAGGACAAGCGCGTGCTGGCGCTGGACATGGCGGGACTGCTGGCCGGCGCCAAATACCGCGGCGAGTTCGAGGAGCGCCTCAAGGCGGTGCTCAAAGAGATCGCGGCCGAGGAAGGGCGCATCATCCTCTTCATCGACGAGATCCACACCATGGTGGGCGCGGGCAAGGCCGAAGGCGCCATGGACGCGGGCAACATGCTCAAGCCGGCGCTGGCGCGCGGCGAGCTGCACTGCATCGGCGCCACCACGCTGGATGAGTACCGCAAGTACATCGAAAAGGACGCGGCGCTCGAGCGGCGCTTCCAGAAGGTGCTGGTCGACGAGCCCAGCGTCGAGGCCACGATCGCCATCCTGCGCGGTCTGCAAGAGAAGTACGAGCTGCACCACGGGGTGGAGATCACCGACCCGGCCATCGTTGCCGCAGCCGAGCTGTCGCACCGCTACATCACGGACCGCTTCCTGCCGGACAAGGCCATCGACCTCATCGACGAGGCCGCGGCCCGCATCAAGATGGAGATCGACTCCAAGCCCGAGGTGATGGACCGGCTGGAGCGCCGCCTGATCCAGCTCAAGATCGAGCGCGAGGCGGTGCGCAAGGAGACCGATGAGGCCTCGCGCAAGCGGCTCGAACTGATCGAGGAAGAAATCGCCAAGCTCGAGCGCGAGTACGCCGACCTGGAAGAAATCTGGAAGGCCGAGAAGGCGCTGGTGCAGGGTTCGGCCCAGATCAAGGAGGAGATCGACCGCATCCGCTTCCAGATCGAGGAGGCCAAGCGCAAGGGCGACTTCAACAAAGTGGCCGAGCTGCAGTACGGCCGCCTGCCCGAGCTGGAGCGCCGCCTGCAGGAAGCGCAGGCACGCGAGTCGGGCAGCGGCGAGGGCAAGGGCTTCAAGCTCCTGCGTACCCAGGTGGGCGCGGAGGAGATCGCCGAGGTCGTCTCGCGCGCCACGGGTATTCCGGTATCCAAGCTGATGCAGGGCGAGCGCGAGAAGCTGCTGCAGATGGAAGCCAAGTTGCACGAGCGCGTGGTGGGGCAAGACGAGGCGATTGCCGCCGTGGCCAACGCCATCCGGCGCGCGCGCGCGGGGCTGTCCGACCCGAACCGGCCGCTCGGCAGTTTCTTGTTCCTCGGCCCCACGGGCGTGGGCAAGACCGAGCTGTGCAAGGCGCTGGCGAACTTCCTGTTCGACAGCGAGCAGCACATGGTGCGCATCGACATGAGCGAGTTCATGGAGAAGCACTCCGTCAGCCGCCTGATCGGCGCGCCGCCGGGCTATGTGGGCTACGAGGAAGGCGGCTATCTGACCGAAGCGGTGCGGCGCAAGCCCTACAGCGTGGTGCTGCTCGACGAGGTGGAAAAGGCCCACCCGGACGTGTTCAACGTGCTGCTGCAGGTGCTCGACGACGGGCGCCTGACCGACGGCCAGGGGCGCACGGTAGACTTCAAGAATACGGTCATCGTCATGACGTCCAACATTGGCTCGCAGCGCATCCAGGCGATGGCGGGGCAGGACATGGAGGACATCAAGGACGCGGTGTGGGAAGAACTCAAGGCCCATTTCCGGCCCGAGTTCCTCAACCGCATCGACGAGACCGTGGTGTTCCATCCGCTCTCGAGCGAACACATCAAGAACATCGCGCGCATCCAGTTGCGCACGCTGCAGGAGCGGCTGGCCAAGCTGGATCTGACGCTCACGTTCACCGACGCCGCGCTGGAGGAGCTGGCCAAGGTCGGCTACGACCCGGTGTTCGGTGCGCGGCCGCTCAAGCGGGCGATCCAGCAGCGCATCGAAAACCCGCTGTCGAAGCTGATTCTCGAAGGGCGCTTCCCGCCCAAGAGCGAGATTCCGGTGGACGTCGATCCGGTGCGTGCGCCGGGGCAGTTCCTCTTCGGGCGCACGGTGCACTAAAAAGCGTCACGGGCGCTGACTACAATGCCAGCCGGGTAGGGCGGATCAGCCGCCTGCCCGGCTTTTTCGTGCCCCATCACCATGACGCCAGCTCCCACCAGCGCTCCCACCCGCCCTGCGCCTCGCGCCGAGGCAGCCCCAGACATCTCGGTCGTCATCCCGGTCTATCACGAAGAGGACAACCTACGTGAGCTGGTGGCGCGGGTGGGCGAGGCGCTCGGGCCCACACGCTGGACCTTCGAGCTGATCTGCGTGGATGACGGCTCGCGTGACGCCAGCCCCGCCATCCTGGCCGAACTGGCGGCGACGACGCCGTGGCTGCACCCGGTCATCCTGGCGCGCAACTACGGTCAATCGACGGCGTTGCAGGCCGGCTTCGAGCGCGCGCGGGGCCGCTACATCGTCACGCTGGACGGGGATTTGCAAAACGACCCGCTGGACATTCCCGCGCTCATCGAGCGGTTGGAGTCCGATCCGTCGGTGGACATGATCTCGGGCTGGCGCCAGCAGCGCCAGGACAAGGCGTTGTCGCGCCGCCTGCCTTCGGTGCTGGCCAACCGGCTGATTTCCTGGGCCACGGGGGTGCGTCTGCACGACTACGGTTGCGCGCTCAAGGCGTATCGGCGCGAGATCATCGAGCGCATCCGGCTCTACGGCGAGTTGCACCGCTTCATCCCATCGCTGGCGCGCGAAGCCGGCGCGCGCATCGTGGAAGTGCCGGTGCGCCACCACGCGCGCACGCGCGGGCAGTCCAAGTATGGCATCGATCGCACCTTCCGCGTCATTCTGGACCTGGTGTTGATCGTGTTCTTTTTGCGCTACCGGCAGCGACCTCTGCACGCCTTTGGTGGGCTGGGCCTGTGGCTCATGACGCCCGGGGTGGTGATCCTCGGGTATCTGCTCGCGGTCAAACTGGCAGGCGAGGATATTGGCGGTCGCCCGCTGCTCATCGCCGGGGTGATGCTGGTGCTGATGGGGGCGCAGCTCATCGTGGCGGGCCTGACGGGTGAGTTGCTCATCCGCATCTACCACGAGGGATCGGGCCGTCCCCAGTACCACACCCGGGGGTTGCCGCCCGCTCACCCCGGGACTGCCACGCAGCCATGAGCCTGGGCCCAACCCGGGGCACGGCTCGCCCGCAGGGGCGGCGCCCATGGCGGCTGGCGGCCGCGCTGGCGCTGCTGGCGGCGGTGCTGTGGTGGGTGGAGCCCGGGCGCGTGTGGGCCGAGTTGCAGCGGGCCGATGGCGGCTGGCTGTTGGCCGGGCTGCTCAGCAGCGCCGCGGCCAACGCGCTGTCGGCCTGGCGCTGGCGTGCGGGGGTACGCTGGCTAGGCTTCGAGGTACCCCTGCGCTGGGCGCTGCTGGTGTACTTTCGGGGCGTGGCGGCCAACGTGGTGTTGCCCGGGGCGGTGCTAGGGGGCGACATGCTGCGCGCCTGGAGCCTGCACCGGCGCGGTGTGCCGGTGCTGGAGGCCGGCGTGTCGGTCGTGCTGGATCGCCTCAGTGGCCTGTGGGGGTTGGGGCTGCTGGGATGCCTGGCGCTGGTCGTGGGTAGCATCAGCGGGCACGGCGATGGGCTGCAAAGGGCGCTCCACGCCTTAGGGTTGTCGGGCTTTTTGCCGGTGGTGGTTGTCGTGGCGGCCGCGCTGGCCGTGGCCATGGCGCTGTCACCGTACGTGGTGTTGCGTGTCAGTGCCAGCCATGGCATGTACTGGGCGCAGCTGCAGCGGCCCGCGTGGCGCTGGTGGCGGCAACTCGCCACACATGCGCCGGCGCGTCACTGGGGGCAGCAGCTCGTGGGTTCTTTGGCCGTGCAGGCCGCCAGTGTCACCACGCTGTTTGCAGGGCTGCATGCGGTGGGCGCGCCCCTGCCGTGGGCGGGTGTGGCGCTGGCCGCGGTGCCGATCTTCGTACTGGCCACACTACCGGTGAGCTTTGGTGGCTGGGGTACGCGCGAGGCCGCCGCCGTCGCGGTGCTGGTGCCACTGGGGATCGACGCACCGGCGGCCGTTGCGGCTTCGGTGCTCTACGGGCTGGCGCCCGTCACCCAAGCGCCGCTGGCACTGCTGCCGAGCAGCGCTGGGGACGGGGACGCCGACGCAGCGGCAGACGGCCGGCGTTGAGCCCGCGGCGGACTCCCGGGTGCCCGCCCGGCCGATCGCTTACTGGATCTTGGCTTTCTTGCGCAGCTCTTCTTGGAACTGCGCGAGTTTTTGCTGCTGCAGCTGCTGCTCGATCTGAGGTTTGACGTCCTCGAACGGGGGTACTTGCGCGGCTCTCACGTCATCGACGCGGATGATGTGCCAGCCGAACTGGGTCTGCACCGGCTCGCGGGTCGTCTCGCCCTTGCCCAGCTTGGCCATCGCCTGACCAAACTCCGGCACGAACGCATCGGGCGTTGCCCAGTCCAGATCTCCACCCCGCTTGGCCGACCCCGGGTCCTTGGAGCGTTTGGCCGCCAGGTCCTCGAACTTGGCGCCCTTGGCCAGCTCGGCGAGCACCGCTTCAGCCGCTTCCTTGCTCTCGACCAAGATGTGGCGGACGCGGTACTCCTGCCCCATGGCTTGGGCAATGCGGTCATACTCGGCGCGCAGCTCCGCTTCGGTGACGGGATGGCGGCGTTGCTGGTCGGCAAACAGCTCGCGGATCAGGATGGTCTGGGTGGCCAGTTCGAGCTGGGCCTTGACCTCCGGCGACGCGCGCAGGCCGCGCCGCTCGGCTTCTTGCACGAAGATCTCACGCAGGATGGCCTCTTCGCGCAACTGTTGGCGCACGTTGTCGTCGATGGGGCGTCCCGAGCGGGCGACCTGCTGCTCGAGCGCCTTGAGGCGGGCCGAGGGGACGGGCTTGCCGTTGACGATGGCGAGATTTTGGGCGTGCGCTGGCAGGACCAGGCCAGCCGCCAGACACGCGGCGACGGCCACGCGCGACAACAGGATATTCATGGGAGGGATGTGTCCGAAAAAACCGAGGAGAAAGACGTTGCGTGTCGCCGGCTACCGTTACTCGTGCAGCACCTCGATGGCCAGCGCGTGCAAGCCGGCGTCGAACGCCGGTTGCAGTGCATCATACACAAGTCGGTGGGCGGTGACGCGGCTGCGGCCCTCCAGCGCCGGCGCGGCGATGCGCACGCGAAAGTGCGTGCCTTGTCCCCGACCATTCGCGCCCGCATGCCCGGCGTGGGCAGCGCTCTCGTCGATCACCTCCAGCCGCGTGGGCTGCAGCGCGTGGCGCAGCAGCTGCTCGATCGCCTGGGTCGTGGTCCCATCCGTGTCTGTCGTCATGGTGTGTCATCCTTCAGATGGCGCGCGACGTAGAACCCCTGCCCGACCAGGAACAGCACGGGGAAGATATAACCCCAGAGCTTGAAGTCCACCCAGGCATCGGTGGAGTAAAACGCCGCGACGTAGGCGTTGAGGGCGGCCATGAACAGGCAGTAGCCGATCCAAGCCTGCGTCAGCCGCGACCAAACGTGGGTCGGCAACTGCAGCTGGCTGCCCAGCAGCAGTTGCAGCACGTTCTTCTTCCAGCCCCACAGCGCGGCGGCCAGCGCCAGCGCAATGGCGCCGTACAACACGGTGGGCTTCCACTTGATGAAGCGATCGTCGTGTAGCAGCAGCGTGAGCGCGCCGAACACCAGCACCAGCAGCAGCGTGATTTTTTGCACCGCTTGCAGACGACGGTCGATGGCATAGATCAGGCCCATCTGCACCACCGTGGCGGCCATCAGCACGGCGGTGGCCGCGTAGATGCCCTGCCACTGGTAGGCGAGAAAGAAGAGGGCGATGGGGAAGAAGTCGATCAACAGGCGCATGCCCGGATTATCGGTGCAGCGCGCGTCATAGCGGGTGCCACTGCAGGGCCGCCGAATTCATGCAAAAACGCAAGCCCGTGGGCGGTGGCCCATCGTCGAACACGTGGCCCAGGTGCGCCCCACAGCCGGCGCACAGGGTTTCGGTGCGCACCATGCCGTGGCTGCGGTCGGTGCGCTCGACGATGGCGCCGGGGCGCGCCTGCCAGAAACTGGGCCAGCCGCAACCGGCGTCGAACTTGGTGTCGCTGTCGAACAGGTGCGCTCCACAGGCGATGCAGTGGTAGCGGCCAGGCTGCCACCACGATTCATAGCGTCCTGTGAAGGGCGGTTCGGTCGCAGCGCGGCGGGTGACGTCGAAGGCCAGGGGCTCGGCGTCGCCGCGTGCGATCTTTTCGGTGAGCAAGGCGCGCCACTCGGCATCGGATTTTTCGATCGGAAACGACATGGATGAATTGTTCAACGCGCGCGACACCCTTGTCGTGCACAGGGGTTCAGCGGCGGTTCAGCAGGGCTTGGAGTGCGTCGGGCTGTAACACCTCGATGCGGCTGAACTCGAGCGAGATCCAGCCCTTGGCTTCCAACGCCTTGAGCACACGGTTGACCGTCTGCCGCGACAAGCCGGTCAGGTGGCCGAAATCCTCCTGCGTCAGGGTGATCTTGCGCATCCCCGAGCCCAGGAACATGACCAGGTACTGCGCCACGCGCTCTTCGGGGGTGCGCAGCCGACCGGCTTCGATGGCCGTCATGGCTTGCCCCAGCCTCAGGTTCAGGCGCGCGATCAGGTAGTGGTTGAACGGTAGATGCGTTTGGTAGAGATGGTGAAAGTGCGCCAGCGGCAGGCCGATCAGCGTGGTGTCGCGCAAGGCCACCACGTCGTACCGCCACGGGCCGCCGTTGAGGACCGTGCCTTCGCCAAACCAGTCGCCGGCCGGGACACCCAGGAAGGCAGAGACACGGCCATCCCGCCCTTCGGTCTGCAGCTTGGCCATGCCGGACAACACCGCCCACCAGGCATCGACCGGTGTGCCCCGGCGGACCAGCAACTCGCCGCGGCTGGCGCGCTGCAACAGCATGTCGTTGATCAGGGTCTCGCGCAGGCTTGGGTCCATACTGCCGAACCAGGGCTGCTGGGACAAAAAGACACGCGCGGGCGTTCGGCTGTCGAGGGTCATGATCGACGCAAGTGGGACAAATGGGGCACGGTACCGGCTGTCGAGTGGGCGACAAATGGACCCGTGACCTCGGGTTTGTCAGGATGACGACGTTGGATGGGACTTGCCATAGTCGTAAGCTTAGCGGAGTCGGTCGTCGCGGACGGCCGTTTCCCATCCCATTCGAAAAGAGGAGTGCTCCCAATGCTGGGCCTGATGCAAGAACGACCCCTGCTGATTTCGGATTTGATCGAACACGCGGCACGCCACCACGGCGACGTGGAAATCGTCTCGCGGCGCGTGGAGGGCGACATCCATCGCACGACCTACGCGCAGGCGGCGGCGCGCGCGCGGCAACTGGCGCAGGCGCTCGACGCCATGGGGCTGGAGCAGGGCGAGCGCGTGGCCACGTTGGCGTGGAACGGCTACCGCCATTTCGAGATGTACTACGGGGTCAGCGGCTCGGGGCGCGTGCTGCACACGATCAACCCGCGGTTGTTGCCCGATCAGATTGCGTGGATCGTCAACCACGCCGAAGACCGCGTGCTGGCGTTCGATACGACTTTTTGGCCCATCATCAAAGCGATCCACGCCCATTGCCCGACCGTGCAGCGTTGGGTGGCGCTGTGCGACGACGAGCATCTGGCGCGACTCACCGCCGAGGGCAGCATTCCCAATCTGATCGGCTACGAGTCCTGGATCGCCGGGTATCCCACCCGCTACGATTGGCCGCGCTTTTCGGACGAGACGGCCAGCAGCATGTGCTACACCAGTGGCACCACCGGCAACCCCAAGGCTGCCCTGTACAGCCACAAGTCGACCATCCTGCACGCCTACGCGTCGGCACTACCGGACGTGATGTGCCTGAGCGCGCGCGATTGCGTGCTGCCGGTGGTGCCGATGTTTCACGTCAACGCGTGGGGCATCCCGTATTCGGCAGCGGCGGTCGGCTGCAAGCTGGTGTTTCCGGGCGCCCAGCTCGACGGCAAGTCGGTCTACGAGCTGCTGGATGCCGAACGGGTGACGTTCGCGGCCGGCGTGCCGACAGTGTGGCAGATGCTGCTGACCCACATGGGAGCCAACGGATTGAAGCTGCCGCACCTGCAGCGCACGGTCATCGGCGGCTCGGCCTGCCCGCCCGCGATGATCCAAGCGTTTCGGGAGCAGTACGGTGTGGAAGTGCTGCACGCCTGGGGCATGACCGAGCTCAGCCCGCTGGGCACGCTGTGCACGCTCAAGAACAAACACCTGTCGCTGCCCGAAGAGGAGCAAATGAAGATTCGTCTCAAGCAGGGGCGCGCGATTTTTGGCATCGACATGAAGATCGTCGATGCCGACGGTCGTGAACTGCCGTGGGACGGCAAGACCCAGGGCGACCTGTTGGTGCGCGGCCCCTGGGTCATCCGGGACTACTACCGCAGCGGCCAACCGAGCCCGTTGATCGACGGCTGGTTCCCGACCGGCGACGTCGCCACCATCGACCCGGACGGCTACATGCAGATCACCGACCGCAGCAAGGACGTCATCAAGTCTGGTGGCGAGTGGATCAGCTCGATCGACGTGGAAAACATCGCGATGGCGCACCCGGCGGTACTCATGGCCGCCTGCATTGGCGTCAAACACCCGAAGTGGGACGAGCGCCCGATCGTCGTCGTGGTCAAAAAACCCGGACACGACGTCACCCGCGAAGAGCTGCTCGCCTTCTACGAGGGCAAGCTCGCCAAATGGCAGATTCCCGATGACGTGGTGTTCGTGGACGCGATCCCGCTGGGCGCGACCGGCAAGATGCAGAAGATGAAGCTGCGCGAAATGCTGGCCGACTACCGGTTGCCAGGACTGTGAGTGCGCGCCGCTCGAGTGTCATCCAATGGACAGTCGCCTAGGTGATAAGTCTGCGGGGTTTCCCTGATCGCTGCGCTGCACCAGACCGCTAAGCTCAAAACCGTTCCCCCACCATGCCAACACAAGGAGACAAGCGCATGAAATTCGCCTTCAAAACCCTCGCGGTGGCCGCCATGTTCGGTGTGGCGCTGACCGGCCTCGCCCAGGCCCAGAGCGCCCGCCAAGCCAAGCGGGATCAGGCCGCGGCCGCGGGTGCGGCGCCGCTGGCGGGCCAGACCGTCAAGATCGCCTGGATCGACCCTCTGTCGGGGTTGATGGCGCCGGTGGGGTCGAACCAGGTCAAGAGCTTTCAGTTCTTTGCCGAGAAGTTCAGCGGCCCCAACAAGCACAACCCCGCCGGGGTCAAGTGGGAGGTGGTGCCCTTCGACAACAAGCTCAGCCCCGCCGAGAGCGTGACGGCCCTGCAGTCAGCCATCGACCAGGGCATCCGCTACATCACGCAGGGCAACGGGTCGTCGGTGGCTGGGGCCCTCATCGAAGCGGTGGCGCGCCACAACGCGCGCAACCCGGGCAAGGAAGTCGTCTTCCTCAACCACTCGGCGGTCGATCCGGATTTCACCAATAGCAAGTGCAACTACTGGCATTTCCGCTTCGACGCCGACACCTCGATGAAGATGGAGGCGCTGACCACCTTCATGAAGGATCAGCCCGACATCAAGAAGGTGTATCTGCTCAACCAGAACTACTCGCACGGTCATCAGGTGGCCAAGTACGCCAAAGAGCTGCTGGCGCGCAAACGCCCCGACATCCAAATCGTCGGCGAAGACCTGCATCCACTGGCGCAGGTGCGTGACTTTGCCCCCTACATCGCCAAGATCAAGGCCTCGGGGGCGGACACCGTCATCACCGGCAACTGGGGCTCAGATTTGGCGTTGCTGGTGAAGGCGGCCAACGAGGGGGGGTTCACGGGCAAGTTCTACACCTACTACGCGGGGGTGACGGGCACGCCGACCGCTCTCGGCCAAAGCGCCGAAGGCCGGGTGTACCAAGTCTCGTACAACCACTACAACATGGGCGGCGAGATGCAGCAGTGGCAAAACGAGTTCAAGCAGAAGTTCAATGCCGACTTCTACACGGGCTCGGTCATCCACATCTTCCGTGGCCTGTCCGAGGCGATGGCCAAGGCCAAGAGCACCGATCCGGTGCAAGTGGCCAAGGTGCTGGAGGGGCTCAAGTTCACCAGCTACAACGGTGAAGTCGAGATGCGCAAGACCGACCACCAGCTGCAACAGCCGCTGTACCTGACGCGCTGGCAAAAGGCGGACGCGAAGTTCCCGTACAGCGTGGAGAACACCGGCATGACGTTCGCGCTCGTGAAGGAGTTCCCGGCGTACATCGCCAGCACGCCCACCAGCTGCAACATGCAGCGCCCCAACTGACGGCGGCTTGGCCCGTGGCGCGGACCGTGCGCGCGGGTCGGGTCTGCGCCACCGTTTTCCGCCCCGCCCACTCGGGCCGGGCCCATCGATCGGTTGAATCGACGCCGCCGGTGGCCAGCTGCGCCTGGCCGTCCGGAGTGTCTGACCCCGATGATTCCCCACGACGCCCCTGATCATGGAATTCGTCCTCGTCTCTTTACTCAACGGTGTCAGCTACGGCTTGTTGCTGTTCATGCTCAGCTCCGGGCTGACCCTGATCTTTTCGATGATGGGCGTGCTCAACTTTGCCCACGCGAGCTTCTACATGCTGGGCGCGTATTTCGCCTACGCGTTGTCCGGCATCGTGGGCTTTTGGCCAGCGCTGCTGGTGGCGCCAGTGCTGGTGGGGCTGGCGGGCGCCCTGTTCGAGAAATACAGCCTGCGCAAGGTGCATAAGTTTGGCCACGTGCCGGAGCTGCTGATCACCTTTGGGCTGTCCTATGTGATCTTGGAGCTGGTGCAACTGGTCTGGGGCCGTACCGCGGTCAACTTCCGGCCGCCGGAGCTGCTGCAGGGGCCAGCGTTCACCCTCATCCATACCGCCGATGACCGCATGGCCTTCGTCTGGGGCCGAGCGGCAGCAGACCTGTGCCAGGCCGCGGCGTGCACGCCGTTTCCCGCGACGCGCGCCTTCATGATGGGTGTGGCGGTGGCCATGCTCGTGAGTTTGTGGCTGCTCATCACCCGCACCCGCGTGGGGCTGGTGATCCAAGCCGCCTTGACCCACCCCGAGATGGTGGAGGCGCTCGGGCACAACGTGCCGCGCGTCTTCATGATGGTGTTTGGCGTGGGCACCGGGCTGGCCGGTCTGGCCGGCGTGATCGGGGGCAGCACGTTCGTGACCGAACCGGCGATGGCGGCCACGCTCGGATCGCTGGTGTTTGCCGTGGTGGTGATCGGTGGCCTGGGGTCGCTGCCGGGCGCGTTTTTGGCGTCGCTGCTGATCGGCGTCATCCAGACGTTTGCGGTGGCGATGGATCACTCGATCGGGTCGCTGCTGCAGGGCATGGGGCTCGCGCTGTCGGATGCGATGCGCGACAAGGACTTCCTCAAGCTCACGCTGTCGCAGGTGGCGCCGGTGTTGCCGTACCTGTTTTTGGTGCTGATCCTGATATTCCGCCCCAAGGGCTTGCTGGGCACGCGCGACCAATGACTCAAACTTGAACGACCAGACCATGAGCAAGGCGTACTATCAGTTCACTCCCTACAACGTCGGGCGCTGGGTCGTCTGGACCCTGTTCGCGCTGGTGTTGTTGGTGGCGCCGCAACTGTTCACCAGCAACTTGTCCATCAGCATGCTGGCGCAGATGGGCATCGCCATCATCGCTTGCCTGTCGTACAACCTGTTGCTCGGGCAGGGGGGCATGTTGAGCTTCGGGCACGCGGTCTACAGCGGCCTGGGTTCTTACGTCGCGATCCACGCACTGCTGATGGTGGGACAGGGCACGCTGGCGGTGCCGGTGTCGTTGCTGCCCATGGTCGGCGGATTGGCGGGACTGTTCTTTGCCATGCTGTTTGGCTACGTCACGACGAAGAAGGCCGGCACCCCGTTTGCCATGATTACGCTTGGCGTGGGCGAGCTGGTGTTTGCGCTGTCGCTGATGTTTTCGGACTTCTTCGGTGGCGAGGCGGGCATCACCGCCAACCGGGTGGTGGGCGAGCCCGTGCTCGGCATCACGTATGGGCCAGCGGTGCAGGTGTATTACTTGATCGCGGTCTATACCTTCGTGTGCGTGGCGGCCATGTTCGCTTTCACGCGCACGCCGCTGGGGCGTATCCTCAACGCCGTGCGCGACAACCCGGAGCGCGTCGAGTTCATCGGCTACAACACGCAGGTCGTGCGCTATCTGGCGTTCATGATCTCGGGGTTTTTTGCCGGTATCGCCGGCGGTCTGGCGGCGATCCAGTTCGAAATCGTCACGGCCGAGGTGGTCGGCCCGCTGCGCTCGGGCGCGTATCTGCTGTTCACCTTCCTGGGCGGGGCGACGTTTTTCTTCGGGCCCATCATCGGTGGCGTGCTGATGGTGCTGGCGCTGGTGCTGCTGTCGGAGCTGACCAAGGCGTGGCTGCTGTACCTGGGGTTGGTGTTCATGTTCATGGTCATGTACGCGCCGGGTGGCATCGCCAGCCTGATCATGATGAACCTGCGCGTGGCGGCCTTCGGCCGGCTGCGCGAGCTGTGGGTGAGCTACTTGGCGCTGGGAGGGACGGGCTTGGTGGCGTTGCTGGGGGCGGGTGGCATCATCGAGATGATCTACCACCTGCAGCTCAACGCGGCGATCGGCCCGCAGGTTCAGTACCTGGGCGCTACGCTCGACACCGGATCGGCGCAGAGCTGGTTCGGCTCGGCGTTCGTGATGCTGACCGGCATTGGTCTGTTCGAGGTTGCGCGCCGGCGCTTCCGCGAGCACTGGAGCGACATCCAGGTCGATATCGAAAAGGAAATCAAGCGGCGGGAGATGGCCTGACATGTCCACCACACCCAACACTTCGGCATCGCACGACACCCCAGCGCTCGAATTGCGCGGTGTCTGCAAGCGCTTCGGCAAGACCGAGATCATCCGTGGTGTCGATCTGGCGGTGCGCGCGGGCGAGCGCGTCGCGGTCATCGGCCCCACTGGCGCGGGCAAATCGACCCTGTTCAACCTCATCAGTGGGCGCTTTGCGCCCACGAGCGGCGAGATCCTGCTCGGCGGGCGGCGCATCGACGGTAAAAAGCCATTCGAAATCAACCGGATGGGGTTGGCGCGCAGCTTTCAGATCACCAATATCTTCCCCAAGCTCAGCGTGTTCGAGAACCTGCGCTGTGGCGTGCTCTGGAGCCTGGGTTATCGCTACACGTTGTTCAAATTTCTGGCCGATCTGGACGACGCCAACGAGCGCACCGAGGACTTGCTCGAGCGCATCGGCTTGACCAAGAAACGCGACACCTTGGCCATGAATCTGACCTACGCCGAGCAGCGCGCGCTCGAGATCGGCATCACGATCGCGGGCGGGGCGCAGGTCATCCTGCTCGATGAGCCGACGGCGGGCATGAGCAAGAGCGAGACGCGGCGCTTCATCGAACTCATCCGCGAGGTGACGGAGGGCAAAACGCTGCTGACCGTCGAGCACGACATGGGGGTGGTGTTCGGCCTGGCGGATCGCATTGCCGTGGTGGTGTATGGCGAGGTGATCGCCTTCGACACCCCGGAGGCGGTCAAGGCCAACCCGCGTGTGCAGGAGGCGTATCTGGGCTCGGTGCTGGCCGAGCAGCAGGCGGCCGAAGCCGCGCATTGACGTTTCTCGTATCCCACCACATCTGCGCCACACCATGCTCGAGATCGACAACCTTCACGCCTTCTACGGCAAAAGCCACGTGCTGCACGGCGTGCATTTCCGGGTCGAACCCGGTCAGATTGTCGCGTTGCTGGGCCGCAACGGCTCCGGGCGCTCCACGACCGCCAAGGCCATCATGGGCTTGGTCGACGCCGAGGGCGACATCCGCTGGCAGGGACAGCGCATCACCGGGCTCAAGCCCTACGAGGTTGCGCACTTGGGGATCGGCTACGTGCCCGAGAGCCGCGACATCTTTCCGAAGCTCACCGTGCACCAGAACTTGATGCTGGGCCAGAAAAATCCCCGCAAATCCGGGCGCTGGAGCTTCGACGACATGTATGCGATGTTTCCGCGCCTCAAGGAGCGCCAGCACACCGAGGCGGGGGTGCTCTCGGGCGGGGAGCAGCAAATGCTGACGCTGTGCCGCTCGCTCATGGGCGACCCCGATCTCATCATCATCGACGAGCCGACCGAGGGGTTGGCGCCCAAGATCGTGGAGCTGGTGGCGCAGTATCTGCGTACCCTCAAAGCCAAGGGTGTCTCGGTGCTGTTGATCGAGCAAAAGCTCACCATCGCGCTGCAGATTTCCGACCGGGCGCTGGTCATGGGGCACGGCAGCATCGTTTTCGACGGCACGCCCGACGAGCTCAAAGCCAACCCCTATGTGCGGCGCGAGTGGCTGGAGGTGGGCTGAGCGCTACCGCGACAGACAAATACGCGACACCTGCCTATGGGCAATCGGCAGCGTGCACCCTAGAATCAAGACAAAATCGAACGATCGTTCACTTTTTTCGTCATCGTTTTGCAGGAGGCATCATGACCGCTCATTACCAGGTCCACGGTGACGTGGCCGTCATCACGCTCGACAACCCGCCCGTCAACGGGTTGGGCTTGTCGACCCGTCAGGCCGTGGCCCAGGGGCTGGATCGGGCCATCGACGATCCGGCCGTGCGCGCCATCGTGGTGACCGGCGCCGGCAAGGCCTTCTCTGGCGGGGCCGACATCAAGGAATTCGGTTCGCCCAAGGCCTACCAGGATCCGAACCTGCTCAGCCTCATCGGCGCGTTCGAACTTTCACCCAAGCCGGTGGTGGCCGCCATTCACAGCGTGTGCATGGGCGGTGGGCTGGAGCTGGCGTTGGGGGCGCATTACCGCATCGCCGCCCCCGGCACCAAAGTGGCGCTGCCCGAGGTCAAGCTGGGTCTGATTCCCGGGGCGGGGGGCACGCAACGCCTGCCGCGCGTCATTGGCGTGGAGGCCGCGCTCAACATGATCGTCAGTGGTGAGCCCGTGCCCAGCGAGCTGCTGGCCACCATTCCGGGGCAGAAGCTGTTCGACAAGTTGGCGGCATCGGCCGAGACCCTGCTGGACGAGGCGCTGGCGCTGGCGCGTGAGGTGGCGCAGCGCCACGCGGACGGCGCCCCGCTGCCACGGGTGCGCGACCTGCCGTGCCGGCATCCGCAGGCCGAGGCGTATTTCCAGTTCGCCCGCAATATGGTTGGCGCGCAGACCAAGCACTATCCCGCGCCGCTGAAGTGCATCGACGCCGTGCAGGCGGCCACCACGCGCCGCTTCGACGATGGCATGGCGTTCGAGCGCGAGACGTTCGTCAACCTGATGAACACGCCCGTCAGCATTGCGCTGCGCTACCTGTTCGTGGCCGAGCGCGCCGCGGGCAAGATTGCCGACGTGCCGGAGGACACCCCCCAGCGCGAGATCCGCCAGGTCGCCATCATCGGCGCTGGCACGATGGGCACTGGCATCGCGATCAACTTTCTCAACATCGGCCTGCCCGTCACGCTGCTGGAGACCCAGCAGGCGGCGCTGGAGCGCGGGGTGGCGAACATTCGGTCGGTGTACGAAGGGCAAGTGAAGAAAGGCAAGCTCAAGCCCGAGCAGATGGAGCAGCGCCTGGGCCTGCTGCGCACGACACTGTCGTACGACGACATCCGCGAGGCAGACTTGGTGATCGAGGCGGTTTTCGAGGATTTGGAAGTCAAGCGCCAGGTGTTCGAGCGGCTCGACGCCGTCATGAAGCCGGGGGCGATCCTCGCCACGAACACGTCGACGCTGGACGTCAACAAGATCGCGTCGTTTACGAAGCGGCCGCAAGACGTCATCGGCACGCACTTCTTCAGCCCGGCGCACGTGATGAAGCTGCTGGAGGTGGTGCGCGGTGAGGCCACCGCCAAGGACGTGCTGGCCACCATCATGGCCCTGGGCAAAAAGATCAAGAAGACCTGCGTCGTCTCGGGGGTGTGCGATGGCTTCATCGGCAACCGCATGATCGAGCAGTACAGCCGGCAGGCCGGTTTTCTGCTGGAGGAGGGTTGCACGCCCGAGCAGGTGGATCGCGCCATCGAGCGCTTTGGCTTCGCGATGGGGCCCTTCCGCATGGGCGACCTGGCCGGCAATGACGTGGGGTGGTACATCCGCAAGCGTCGCTATGTCGAGAAACCGCACCTGCGCTACAGCAAGATTGCCGACCGCCTGTGCGAGATGGGGCGCTTTGGCCAAAAGACCGGGGCGGGGTGGTATGACTACCAGCCGGGCAAGCGTGACGCGATACCCAGCTCCGTCGTCAATCAAATGATCGAGGACTTTCGCCGCGAACAGGGCATCACCCCGCGCCAGATCAGCGACGAGGAGATCGTGCAGCGCCTGGTGTTCGCGCTGGTCAACGAGGGTGCGCACATCCTGGAGGAGAAGATCGCGGCGCGCGCCAGTGACATCGACATGGTGTACCTGACCGGCTACGGTTTTCCGGCCTGGCGCGGCGGGCCGATGCA
>NZ_CALIND010000122.1:0-15676 GCF_938045175.1 uncultured Tepidimonas sp. | reverse complement strand
CGGGACGCCCGGCTGATGCGGCGGCTGGCGGATACGCGCCGGCTGGAGGCCGAGGACGTGCGGCGTGCCAGTGACGATGTCCGCGACGTGCTGGCGCAATGGTTTGCCGCGGGCTGGTTGCACGCCGCTCGCTGAGCGCGGGGCGGACAAGTTCGGTAGCAAACGTTACGATTGCTTACACGGGTAAACCCTAGGTTGGTTCCATAATGAACGTGTTTGGTGCACGGCCGGCAACCGGTTGGTGCACACGGACCACAGGTCGTCCCCGTGCCGGCGGGGCGACGGTTGTGCAACACGGACTCCCGGTGTCCCCCGATTCGGAATCGACCTCACATGAACAAGACCGCTCTGATCGCTGCTTTGATCGCCGCCGCCAGCCTGGCTGCCTGCGGCAAGAAGGAAGAAGCCCCGGCGCCCGCGCCCGCTCCCGCCGCCGCGCCGGCCCCCGCCGACGCCGCGCAGCAGCCGGCCCAGCAGCCTGCGCAACAGCCCGCCGGCGACCAGGCCCAGCAGCCTGCCGGCGAGCAAAAGCCGCAAGAGCAAAAGCAGTGATGACATCGCCCACCGGGCCTCGGGCCGGTGGGTGGGCATCACGCGCCGGGGTGGCCCCCGGCGGCGCTCAACCGCCCTTCGGGGCGGTTTTGGTTTGACCGCCCTTCGGGGCGGTCTTCGTTTTGGGGCGTGCTCACGGTGCCAGAGCGCTCCCCTGGAGCAGTCGGCGCACCAAGGGGTGCTGCCGCGTGCGCCGGCTCACGATGGCGTGAATGTCTTCCCGCACGCCGTCACAAGCGCCGAGCGGCGCGAGACCCGGGAGCGGCCCCGTGCCGTCCAGACCCAACCGGCTGGCCGGGAACACCCCCAGGCCGCGTGCCGCGAACACCGCCATGAGGGCGCTGTCCTCGAACTCCCCGGCCACGCGCGGGCGCAGGCCGTGATCGTCCAGCCACCGGTCCAGCAAGGGACGCAGCGGCGAGTGGGGCGTCGGCAACAGGACGGGCAGGGTCTGCAGCACCCGAGGAAAGTGCCGCCGGGCATCGGCCGTGACCAGGGTCGCCGGCCCGTACCAGTCGACCGGCGAACTGGCGATGCGCTCGCTGTCGACCGGGAAGGTGGGCAGCGGCGTGGCGGGCTGGCCGGCCAGCACGAGGTCGAGGTGGTGCAGCGCCAGCTCGGCCAACAGGGCTTCGGGCTCCCCCTCGTGGCAGACCAGGTGCAGATCGGGTGTGCCGAGCAGCGGGCGGAGCAAGGCGTGCGCGGCCAGCTTGGACAGCCCGTCGGACAGGCCGACGGCCAGCCGCAGCACGGGTCGGCCGGCGGCCTCGCGGACCGCCTGCGGCAGGGCGTTGCCGATGCGGAAGATGTCGTCCGCCCGCGCAAAGGCGACGCGGCCGGCGTCGGTCAGCGCGACGGTGCGTCCGGCCGGGCGCAGCAGCTGGTGGCCCAGGGCGCGTTCGAGTTCGCGCACCTGGGCGCTGACCGTCTGCACCGCCATGTCCAGGCGCTCGGCCGCGCGGGCAAAGCCGCCTTCGCGCGCGACCATCCAAAAGTAGTACAGGTGGCGGTAGTTGAGCATCTGACGTTTCGGTTTTTTCGAACCGATTATCCGTATCGTCGGTATTTTTTTCGGACGTCGGTGTCGGCATAATCGAGGCTTTTCAGGAATATCCGACCACCGTATGGACGCTTTGCTTGCTTTTGGGGCCGCCGATTTCATGGGCAAACCCGCCTGGATCTGGGTGGTTTTCATCGCCATCGTGATCGCCCTGCTGGTCTTCGACCTGGGCGTGCTGCACCGCGAGCAGCGCGAGATCGGCGTGCGCGAGAGCCTGCTGCTGTCGGCCGGCTACATCACCGCCGGCCTGCTGTTCGGCACCTGGGTGTGGTGGTACCTGGGGGCTGAGAGCGGCATGGCCTACTTCACCGGCTTCCTGATCGAGAAGTCGCTGTCGATGGACAACGTCTTCGTGATCGCGCTGATCTTTGGCTTTCTGGGCATTCCGCGCCTGTATCAGCACCGGGTGCTGTTTTGGGGCATCCTGGGCGTGATCGTGCTGCGCGCGATCATGATCGGCCTGGGCGCGGTGCTGGTCAAGGAGTTCAGCGGGATCCTGTACGTGTTCGGCGCCTTCCTGGTCATCACGGGGGTGAAGATGTGGTTCGCTGCCGACGAGGAGCCGGACATCGCCCGCAACCCGCTGCTGAGGTTCCTGCGCAAGCGCATGCGCGTGACCGACGGGCTGCGCGGCAACGCCTTCCTGGTGCGCGAGCCGCATCCCGTGACGGGCCAACCCGTGCTGTGGGCGACGCCGCTGCTGCTCGCCCTGGTGCTGGTCGAGGCCGCCGACCTGGTCTTCGCGGTGGACTCGGTGCCCGCGATCTTCGCGATCACCGCCGACCCGTTCATCGTCTACACCAGCAACATCTTCGCGATCCTGGGGCTGCGCGCGCTGTACTTCGCGCTGGCGGCGATGATCCACCGCTTCTACTACCTGAAATTCGCTCTCGCGCTGGTGCTGGTGTTCATCGGCTCCAAGATCTTCCTTGTGGGCATCATCGGCAAGATCCCGGCCGTGATCTCGCTGTCGGTGACCTTCGGCCTGATCGCGGGCGGCGTGCTGTACTCGCTGTGGAAGACGCGCCAGGACGAGGCCGCCCGCGGTGGCCCGCACCGCGTGATGTGACGCCGGCGCGCGGGCCGGCTCAGCCCAGGCGCTTGACGAGCACCTGGCTGCGCCGGTCCCAGTTGTATTTGCGCTTGCGCGCCTCGGGCAGCCAGTCGGGCGGCACCGGCTGGAAGCCGCGCTTGAGGAACCAGTGCATGGTCCGGGTGGTCAGCACGAAGATGCTCTCCAGCCCCATCAGGCGCGCGCGTTGCTCGATGCGCTTGAGCAGCTTTTCGCCGTCACCCTGGCCCTGCGCCTGTGGTGAGACGGTGAGTGAGGCCATCTCACCTGTGCGGGCCTCGGGGTAGGGGTACAGCGCCGCGCAGCCAAAGATGACGCCGTCGTGCTCGATGATGGTGTAGTTGGCGATGTCGCGTTCGATTTCGGTGCGGCTGCGCTTGACGAGGGTACCGTCTTTCTCGAACGGCTCGATGAGCTGCAGGATCCCACCGACGTCGTCTGGGGTGGCCTCGCGCAGGCTCTCGAGCTTTTCGTCCACCACCATGGTGCCGATACCGTCGTGCACGTACACCTCCAGCAGCAGCGAGCCATCGACCGCAAACGGGATGATGTGGCTGCGCTCGACGCCACCCTTGCAGGCGCGCACGCAGTATTGCAGGTAAAAGCCCGGGTCGGTTGGCACGGTCGGCACCGGGGCTTCGGCGAGGATGCGTTCGGCATCGGCCAGCGGCAGTTCGGTGTCGATGGGGTTGTCATCGCCGGGTGGGTCGAACGGCCGCACGCGGATGCCAGGCACCTCGGTCACGAAGATCAGCTTGTCGGCCTGCAACGCCACGGCCACACTCGTGGCCACCTCTTCCATGTTGAGGTTGAACGCCTCGCCCGTGGGCGAAAAGCCAAACGGCGACAGCAGCACCAGGGCCCCCATGTCGAGCGCGCGCACGATTCCCGCGGTGTCGACCTTGCGCACCAGCCCGGAGTGCTGGAAGTCGATGCCATCGACGATGCCCACCGGTCGCGCGGTGATGAAGTTGCCCGAAATCACGCGCACCGTGGCCCCAGCCATGGGGGTGTTGGGCAACCCCATGCTGAAGGCGGCTTCGATTTCGAAGCGCAGCTGCCCGGCGGCCTCTTGGGCACAGTCCAGCGCCACCGAATCGGTGATGCGCATGCCGTTGTGGAAGCGGGCAGCGTGCCCCTTGGCGCGCAACTGCTCGTCCACCTGCGGGCGAAAGCCGTGCACCAGCACCACGCGCACGCCCATGCTCTGAATGAGCGCCAAGTCCTGTACCAAATTGGGCAGCTTGCCGGCGGCGATCGCTTCGCCAGGTACCCCGACCACGAAGGTCTGGTGGCGAAATTTGTGGATATAGGGCGCCACCGAGCGGAACCAGGGCACGAAGGTGAAGTGAAAGACGTTGGACATCGGTCGGGCGGTTGGGGTAGAGCGTGCGCAGGCGTGCGGGTGCGTGCAGGATCGGGATAATCGCGCGGTCATGCCACAGAACGAAGTGTGCCATCAGCCGGCCCGAGCGCCGGTGATCGAGTTTCCCGATACGTTACCGGTATCGGCGCGCCGCGCCGACATCGAGGCCGCGTTGCGCGAGCATCCGGTGGTCGTGGTCAGCGGCGAGACGGGGTCGGGCAAGACCACCCAACTGCCCAAGATCGCGCTGGCCATGGGCCGTGGCGGCGGCCTGGACTGGCAGTCCGGCACAGGGCGGCGCCGGCCGCTGATCGGCCACACCCAGCCCCGGCGGCTGGCCGCCACGTCGGTAGCGGCACGCATCGCGGAGGAGACCCGCACCACGCTGGGTGAGCTGGTGGGCTACCAGATTCGCTTTCACGACCGTGTGCAGCCCAGTGCCGCCATCAAGCTGATGACGGACGGCATTTTGCTGGCTGAAACCCAGCGCGATCCGCTGCTGCGCGCCTACGACACCCTGATCATCGACGAGGCGCACGAGCGCAGCCTCAACATCGATTTTTTGCTCGGGTACGTCAAGCAGCTACTGCCGCGCCGCCCGGACCTCAAGGTCATCATCACCTCGGCCACCATCGACGCCGAACGTTTCGCGCAGCACTTTGCGTCCGCGCGCGGGCCCGCCCCGATCATCCACGTCAGCGGCCGCACCTATCCGGTCGAGATCCGATGGCGCCCGTTCGAAGACAGCCGCGACTATGGGCTGAACGAGGCCATCGCGGATGCCGTGGACGAACTCTGGCGCGGCGGTGCGCACGCGGGCGATGTCCTGGTCTTTTTGCCGGGCGAGCGCGAGATACGAGACGCAGCCGACCATTTGCGCCGCCACCTGTCGCACCAGCCCGCGCTGCGCGACACCGAGGTGTTGCCTCTGTACGCCCGGCTGAGCGCCGCCGAGCAAAACCGGATTTTTCACCCCAGTGGCCGGCGGCGCGTCGTGCTGGCCACCAACGTGGCGGAGACATCGCTGACGGTGCCGGGCATTCGGTATGTGATCGACTCGGGGTTGGCCCGCGTCAAGCGCTACAGTCTGCGCAGCAAGGTCGAGCAGTTGCTCATCGAGCCCATCAGCCAGGCCGCGGCCAATCAGCGCGCGGGTCGCTGCGGCCGCGTGGCCGAGGGCATTTGCATCCGCCTATACGACGAAGCCGACTTTGCCGCGCGGCCGCGCTACACCGATCCGGAGATTCTGCGCTCATCGCTGGCAGGGGTGATCTTGCGCATGAAGGCGCTGGGTCTGGGCGATGTGGAGGCGTTTCCGTTTCTGGAGGCGCCGTCGCGACGCGCGATCGCGGACGGCTACCAGTTGCTGCAGGAGCTGGGGGCGCTGGACGAGGCGCTGGCGCTGACCCCGCTCGGACGCGAGCTGGCGCGCCTGCCGCTGGACCCGCGCGTGGGGCGCATGATTCTGGCTGCGCGCGACCGTGGCGCGCTGGCCGAGGTGCTGGTGATTGCCAGCGCGCTGAGCGTGCAGGACGTGCGCGAGCGTCCGCTGGAGGCGCAGGCCAAGGCCGACCAGGCGCATGCGGCGTTCGACGACGAACGCAGCGAGTTCGTCGGTATCCTCAAGCTGTGGGACTGGCTGGAGAAAGCTCGCGGCGGTGTGCACGCGCCGGGTGAGCCGCCGACCCACCGGCTGTCCAACCGCCAGTACGAGGCGCTGCTGCGCGAGCGCTTCGTCCACCTGCGCCGGCTGCGCGAGTGGCGTGACATCCACCAGCAACTGCACACCGTGGCCGCCGAGCATGGCTGGAAGCCCAACACCCAGCCCGCGACTTACGAGCAAATCCACCTGAGCCTGCTGGCCGGGCTGCTGGGCAACGTGGGTTGCAAGCACGAGACCGAGGACGTGTACCTGGGGGCGCGCGGCATCAAATTCGTGCCGCACCCGGGCGTGCGGCTAAAAAAACGCCCCGGGCGCTGGGTGCTGTGCGCCGAGCTGGTCGAGACCACGCGCCTGTTCGGGCGCGGCATTGCCACCATCGAGCCGCAGTGGCTGGAGGAGGTGGGCGCGCACCTGATTCGGCGCCAGGTGGGCGATCCGCACTGGGAAAAGCGCAGCGCCGAGGTCGTCGCCAGCGAGCGCGGCACACTCTACGGGCTGACGGTATACAGCCAGCGGCGGGTGTCGTTTGCCCGTATCGACCCCGTGCGCGCGCGCGAGGTCTTCATCCGCGAAGCGCTGGTGGCGGGCCTGACCGAGGATACCTGGGACACACGGTTGCCCTTTTGGTCGCACAACCGGCGCGTGCTGCGCGAGGTGCAGCAGCTCGAGCACAAAGCGCGGCGGCAGGACGTGCTGGTGGACGAGGAGCTGATTTACGCCTTCTACGACCGTCAGATTCCGGCCGACGTGTGTAGCGGGCGGGCGCTGGAGCGCTGGTGGCGTGAAGCGGCGCGTGCGCAGCCGCAGCTGCTGATGCTCAGCCGCGAGGCGCTGATGCGGCACGAGGCGGCGGGAGTGACCTCGCAGGCGTTTCCGCCCGTGCTGCGGCTGGGCGGCGTAGACTGCCGCGTGCACTACCTGCACGAGCCTGGCCACGAGCGCGACGGCGTCACGGTGGATGTGCCGCTGTTCGCGCTCAATCAGGTGTCGGCCGAGCGGGCGGAGTGGCTGGTGCCCGGGATGCTGCGCGAGAAGGTGCTGGCGCTGCTCAAGAGCCTGCCGCAAAAGCCGCGCGCGCGGCTGGTGCCGCTGCCCGAGACCGCGCAGGCGCTGGCCCAAGCCCTGTCAGCACCCGACGTTTGGGCCCGCGGCAGCCTGTTGGATGCCTTGCTGGCCCGTGTGCGCGAGCGCACGGGCTTGCCCGTGCAGCGCACGGATTTCAAGCTCGAGACGTTGCCCCCCCACTTGCTGCTCAACATCCGCGTGCTCGACGAGCACGGGCGCCAGTTGGCCATGGGCCGCGATCTGGCGGCGCTCAAAGCCCAGTGGGGGGCGCAGGCGCGCGGTGCCTTTGCGGCGCTGGCGGCGCTGCGGCTGGGCGAAGGCCCCGCCGAGCAGGCGGCAGCGGGGCGTGAACCCGACGCGCCGAGTGCTGCGACGGCGACGGCGGCGGTCACGGCCAGCGGCAGCGGTCCATCCCCGCAAGAGGCCGCGCCGACCGGGTGGGATGCCAGCACCCGCTACACGCAGTGGGCGTTTGGCACCTGGCCCGAGTTGATGGAAATCCGGCAGGGCAAGCAAACGCTGATCGGCTACCCCGCCTTGGTGGACGCGGGCGACGCGGTGACGCTGACCGTGGTGGACGAGCCCGAAGTGGCGCAAGCGCAGCACCGGCAGGGGTTGCGGCGTCTGTTTGCGCTGCAGTTGCGCGACACCCTCAAGGGGCTCGAGCGCAGCCTACCCGAGTTGCCGCGCATGGCGGTGTTGTACATGCCGCTGGGCACGCAAGAGGAGCTGCGCGCGCAGATCGTCGATGTGGCGCTGGAGCGGGCGTTTCTATCGCCGCCGTGGCCCAGTGACGAGGCGACGTTCGCCCAGCGGCTGCAGGAGGGCCGCAGCCGCTTCGTGCTGATCGCGCAGGAGGTGGCGCGGCTGGCCGCGCAGGTGCTCACCGAATGGGCAGCGGCGCAGCGCAAGTTGCGCGACGCCAAGCCGCCGGCCGCCACCGCAGCTGACGAGCAAGCGCACCTGCAACGTCTGGTGGGCAAGCGCTTTTTGCTCGAGACGCCCTGGGAGCAGTTGGTGCACCTGCCGCGCTATCTGAAAGCGGTGCAGATGCGGTTGGACAAGTGCCGCGCCGACCCAGCGCGCGATGCGGCCCGCATGAGCGAATTGCACCCGCACGAGCAGCGCTTCTGGTGCCTGGTGGCCGAGCGCAAGGGCCGAATCGAGGGCCGGCTGGCCGAGCTGCGCTGGATGTTGGAGGAGTGGCGCGTCAGCCTGTTTGCCCAAGAGCTGCGCACACCGTACCCGGTGAGCGCCAAGCGGCTGGACAAGGTGTGGGCACAGATCGGCACCAACCCGTAGCGCTGCCGCTGCGGGGCGCACGCGACACGGGCGTCACAGCCGCGCCAGCCGTTGCAGGGCCGCGTCCAGCGTCTCGTCGCGTTTGGCAAAGCAAAAACGCACCAGCCCCTGGTTGCGCCCGTCGCCGTAGAAGGCCGACAGCGGAATCGCGGCCACCCCCACCTCACGCGTGAGCCACTCGCAAAAGGCGGCCTCGTCCAGTTGGCGCTCGGGCACGGCCAACGCCTGGTAGTCCACGCACTGGAAGTAGGTGCCCTCGCACGGCAGCAGCGCAAAGCGCGTGCGCGCCAGCCCCGCGCGGAAGCGGTCGCGCTTGGCCTGGTAGAAGGCACTCAACCCCAGGTACGGCGCCGGATCGGCGAGGTAGGCCGCCAGGCCGTGCTGCATCGGGGTGTTGACGGTAAAGACGTTGAACTGGTGCACCTTGCGGAACTCGGCCATCAGCGGCTCGGGCGCGAGCGCGTAGCCAACCTTCCAGCCGGTGACGTGATAGGTCTTGCCAAAGCTGGAGACGATGAGCGTGCGCGCCGCCAGTCCGGCGTGGGTGGCCAGGCTGTGGTGCGCCTGTCCGTCGTACACCATGTGCTCGTACACCTCGTCGCTGACGATCCAGGTGTCGGTGCCCTCGACGCAGGCCCACAGGCGCTGCAGGTCGTCGGCGCGCCACACGGTGCCGCTGGGGTTGTGCGGCGTGTTGACGATGATGGCCCGGGTGCGCGGGGTGAGCGCGGCGGCCAGGCGGTCGAAATCGGGCCGCAGCGTCCCGGCCGCGAGCGACACCCGCACCGGCGTGCCGCCGGCCAGTTCGATCGCGGGCACGTAGCTGTCGTAACACGGCTCGAGCACGACCACTTCGTCGCCGGGGTGCACCAGCGCGAGGATGGCGGTCAGCAGCGCCTGTGTGGCGCCCGTCGTCACCGTGATCTCGCTGGTCGGGTTGTAGCGGCGGCCATACAGCGCCTCGACCTTGCGCGCAATGCCCTCGCGCAGCGCGGGCACACCCGTCATCGGCGGGTACTGGTTGCGGCCCGCCTGCATGGCCTCGGTGACAGCCTGGGGCAGGCGGGGGTCGCAGTCGAAGTCGGGGAACCCCTGACCCAGGTTGACCGCGCCGCACTCCTGCGCCAGCGCGGACATGACGGTAAAGATGGTGGTGCCGACGTGGGGCAGCCGACTGGCCAGCGCAGGGGAGCGGGGCGGTGGGGAAAGCGGTGCGGTGTTCATGGTCGCGGGGGCGTCGGGCGTCAGAGCTGGTCGTCGTGGCCGCCACCTTCCATCGCGCGCAGGATCAGGTCGCGCGAGAGGCGGTCACTCAGGAATTCGGCAAAGCGCAGCACGAACTGGCGCAAGTAAGCGCCACGTTTGAAAGCCACCCGCGCCACGTTGTGCCCGAACAAGTAGCCCGCAGGGCGGGCGATCAGCTCGGGCGTGCGTTCGTCACCCTGCACCGCCATTTCGGCCACGATGCCCACGCCCATGCCGAGTTTGACGTAGGTTTTGATGACGTCCGAGTCGATCGCCTCCAGCACGATCTGGGGGCTCAAGCCCCGTTGCGCGAAGGCGTGGTCGATGCGCGTGCGGCCGGTGAACGTCGGGTGGTAGGTGATCAGCGGGTATGCAGCCAGGTCTTCCAGGCCGATGCGCTCGCGCTCGAGCAGCGGGTGGCCGGGTGGCAGCACCAGCGCGTGCTGCCACTCATAACAGGGCAGAGTGACGAGGTCGTCGTATTGGGAGAGCGACTCGGTGGCGATGCCGATGTCGGCTGCGTCTTCCAGCACCCAGCGTGCCACCTGATCGGGCGCGCCCTGGTGCAGCGTCACCGCCACCTTGGGATACGCCTGGCGCAGGCGCGCCACCGCCGGCGGCAGCACGTAGCGCGCTTGGGTGTGGGTGGTGGCGATCGACAGCGTGCCGCTGTCCTGGGCGGCGTACTCGTTGCCGATACGCTTGAGGTTTTGCACTTCGCGCAGGATGATCTCGATGCTGCGCACCACGTGCTGGCCAGGCTCGGTCAGCCGCTTGATGCGTTTGCCGTGGCGGGCAAAGATATCGATGCCGAGTTCGTCCTCCAGCTCGAGGATGGCCTTGGATACCCCGGGCTGTGAGGTGTGGAGCGCGCGCGCCGCCTCGGTCAGGTTGAGGTTGCGTCGCACGGCCTCCAGCACGAAGCGAAACTGATGCAGATTCACGGCAGTTGGACTCCTCAGCGTCAGCGACGCAGCACCAGCCACGCAAACGCTGCCAGCGACAGCAGCGAATACAGCGCCGATGGTGCTGCGGCGGCCAGCCACGGCTGCCAGCCCTGCAGGTTGCCGATGTGGCCGAACACGCTGTTGACCAAAAAGAAGCTGATGCCGATCAGGATGCCGGCAAAGACGTACGCCGACAGGCCCTGGTCGCGGAAATGTAGGTAGGCGAACGGGAGTGCCAACACCACCATCACCACGCAGCTCAAGGGGTAGAACAGTTTGCGCCAGAACTCGATTTCATAGCGCTGCGTGGTCTGCTCGTTGGCCTGCAAGTGTTGCACATACTGAAACAGATCCAGCGTGCGCATGCGCTCGGGCTTGAGCAAGGCGACGGTGAGCATGTCGGCGCTCAGTGTCGAGGGCCAGTCCAGCATGGGCAGGGTCTCGCGCAAGGTGCGCTGCGGGTCATCGAAGCGCTGCCGCTCGACGTCACGCAGCCGCCAAACCCCCGCCTCGGCGTCGATCGAGCCACTGGCCGCACGCACCGTCTGTTGCACGCGCCCGCGGTCGTCGAAGACAAAGAGCCGAATGCCCTGCAATTCGCCGTTGGGGGCGAGGGCACGCACGTTGACCGAGGTGTGGGTGCCCTCTGCGCGCTCGCGCAGCCAGGCGCCCGTCTGGCCGATGCTGATACCACCGCGGAACTGTGCTTTGAACAACTGCGCCTGCCGCTCGGCCCAAGGGGCGACGTAGTCGCCCACGGCAAAGGTCACGAGCGCAAACAGCACCCCCAGCAACGCCACCAGGCGCAGCGCGAGCCCTGGCCCCAGTCCGCTGGTGCGCAACACGGTGAATTCCGACCCTTGCGCCAGCCGTGCCAGCGCGTAGACGGTGCCGATCAGCACCGCGATGGGCATCAGCTCGTACAGGCGGCTCGGCAGTAGCAGCGCCACGTGCAGCAGCGCATCGGCGATCGTGTAGCGCTCGCCCGGCTGCAGCAGCGATGGCCGCCCCAGCCCCGACAGCTCATCGATCAGGTCGAAAAACGAAAACAGCGCGAGAAATGCCAGCAGCACGAAGGCCACCGCGGTCAGGATCTCGCCGTAGACGAGGCGGCGCACCGTCTTCATGCCGCCGCCTCCGCCAGGCGCGCGCGCCGCAGGCGTAGCCACCAGGGCTGCTCGCGGTGCGCCATCCACAGCAGCGCGCCCAGCGCCACCCCCCCGTGCAACACCGCCATGAAGGCCAGCGCGCCGACGCGCTCACGCGCAATCCAGTCCTTGCCCACGCCCAGCAGGTTGTAGTAGGTCACGAAGGCGAGCAGCATGAACAACAAGTTGCCGCTCTTGCCGACCCGGGGGTTGGCGGCCGCCACTGCCACCGCCAGCAGCACCAGGTTGATGGCGCTCAGCAGTAGCCCGGCGCGCCAGGCCAGCTCGCCGCGGCTGCCCGCCGATCCGTCGCGGATCAAGGCCAGCGTCGGCTGGGCGCTGCGTCGGCCGCTGTCGCCGCTGGCCGCCCCGCCGGTGCGCACGCGCACCCAGTATGACTCGAATTCACTGATTTGCAGCCCGTCGGTCTGGTGGGCCGGGGGCTGCCACAGCCGCTGGCCGTCGCGCAGCACCAGGTAGGTGACGCCGTCCTCGACCACGATGCGCCCGCTGCGGGCCGAGACGATGGTCTCGCTGCCGTCGGGCTCGGTGCTGGCGATGAAGACGTTGCGCCCCTCGCGGACCGCCGACGCACCGGTGCCCGCATCACCGCCCGTGGGCGGGTCGCGGTCGATGAAAAATACCCGGCGTCCGCCGCTGGATTCCTGAAACTGGCCCGGCGCCACGCGGTCCAGGTCGCCGCGTTGTTCGTAGCGGCTGCGCAGCTCGTCACGCTGCTGCTGGGCCCAGGGTGCCACGAGCGCCGTCAGGACCCCCACCGCCAGCCACACCGGCCACGCAAAGCGCACCACGGGGACCAAAAAGCGTGCCAGCCCCACGCCGCTCATGTGCCAAATGACCATCTCGCTGTCGCGGTACATGCGCGACAGCGTCCCCACCACGGCCACGAACAGCGCCACCGTCAGCACCGGCCCCAGCTGGCCCAACATGCCATAGGTCAAGAACAGGGCCAGCGCCTGCGGGTCCACTTCGCCCCGGCTGGCTTGGCCAAGGGTGCGCACCGTCAGCATCGTGACGACGACGGTCAGCATCACCACCAGCGCGGCGCCAAAGCCGCGGGCGAGCTCGCGGCGGATCGTGGATTCGAATAACATCGATGGCAGATCTCGAGGACACCCCGCATTATGGACTTCCAACTACAGACCCTCACTCGACACCAGGCCGCATCGATGGATGCCGACGCCTTGCTCGTGTTGTGGCCCGATGCCGCCGACGACGCCGACGTGGCGCAGGTCGATGTGCTGTCGGCCTGGGCGCGCCAGGCGCTGGCCGACGGCGACCTGGCACGCGAGCCGGGCCAATGGCTGGCTGCGCACCGCCTGCCGGGCGTGCGCCCGCGGCGCGTAGTGCTGGTGCGCTGCGGCGATGGCAGCGCGCGCCGTGTGCGGCAGGCGGTGGCCGCCGCCTGGGGCGCGATCAAAGCTGGCGCGCCCGTGCGTTCGCTGCTGTTGCACGCCGGTGGCCTGTCGTTGGCCGCGTTGCAGGCGGCCGTGCAAGCGCTGGCGGCGGCATCGTATCGCTACACGACGACGCTGTCGGCGCCGAAGGCGCGCACGCTGGCGAGCGTGACCGTTGGCGTCGACGACGCACGGCCGGCGCGCGCCGCCTTCGACGAAGCGGTGGCCATCGTTCATGGTCAGGAGCTGGCCAAGGAGTGGGCCAACCGGCCCGCCAACCATGCCACGCCGACCGCCTTGGCCGACGCCGCGCGGGCGCTGCAGGGCCGGGGCATCGACGTAGAAGTCCTCGGGCCCAAAGAAGTGGCCAAGCTCGGCATGGGGGCGTTTTTGGCCGTGGCGCAGGGCTCGGAGCAGCCGTTGCGTTTCATCATCTTGCGCTACCGCGGGGCGGCGAAGGCGCAGGCACCCGTGGTGCTCGTCGGCAAGGGCATCACCTTCGACACCGGCGGCATCTCGCTCAAGCCCGCGGCCGAGATGGACGAGATGAAATTCGACATGAGCGGGGCCGCCAGTGTGCTGGGCACGTTCGAGGTGCTGGCGCGCTTGCGCCCGGCCATCAACGTCGTGGGACTGATTCCCGCCTGCGAGAACATGCCCAGCGGGCGCGCCGTCAAACCCGGGGACGTCGTGCGCAGCCTCAGCGGGCAGACGATCGAAATCCTCAACACCGATGCCGAGGGGCGGCTGATCCTGTGTGACGCCTTGACGTATGCGCAGCGCTTCCAGCCGCGCGCCATCATCGACGTCGCGACCCTGACCGGGGCTTGCGTCATCGCCCTGGGGCATGTGCGCACGGGGGTATTTGCCAGCGATGACGCGCTGGCCGAGGCGCTGCTGCGGGCCGGCGAGGCAGCCGGCGACGTGGGCTGGCGCCTGCCGCTCGACGATGAGTACGCCGAGGCGTTGCAGTCGTCGTTTGCCGACGTGGCGAACGTAGGCGGGCGCCCTGCGGGCGCGGTGACGGCGGCCAAGTTTCTGCAGCGCTTCGTCGGCACCACGCCCTGGGCGCACCTGGACATCGCCGGCACGGCCTGGAAAAGCGGCAAGGACAAAGGCGCCACGGGGCGGCCCGTGCCGTTGTTGGCGCGCTACTTGCTCGACGAGGCAGCGCGGGGCGCGCCCGATGCCGCCGTGCCGGCCCGCCGGCGCGGTGGCCGGCGTACCGGTTGACCGGAGGCCAATGCGATGGACGTGGCGTTTCACCTCAACGTGCCGGCGGCCTGGCCGCAGCGCAGCGCCTACCTGTGCCGCCTGCTGGCCAAAGCCTATGAAGCAGGGGTGCGCGTGTGGGTGGTGGTGGCGCCCGACGAGGTGACGGCCCTCGACCAGGCTTTATGGACGTTGCCCGCGGATGATTTCGTGCCCCACGTGTGCGCCGATGCGCCGCCGGTGCTGCGCCAGCGCGCCCCGATCGTGATCGCGGCGCCCACCGATACCGTGGAGGGGGAGCGCGCCGTGCTTGTCAACGCGCAGCCGCAGTGGCCGGCAGTGCTGGATGCGCCGCGTGGATGGGCGCGCGTGGTGGAGGTGGTCTCCACCGACGAGGACGACAAGGCGGCGGCGCGTCAACGCTGGCGCCGCTACCAGGCCATGGGGTGCACGCTGGTGGCACACGACCGTTTGCGGCGCGCCGCCAGCGCACCGGCGGAGGCACCATCGTGACGCCGCCGGGGCGCCAGCCGCCGCCCGTCGTACCGACGCTGACCGACGTCGTCCCGCACCTCTCGGATGCGGCCGCACCGCTGGTGGGCGACGGGCAGCCGCCAGTGGGCGAGGCCTCGGCCCTGGTTGTCTCGCGTGGGGTATCAGAGCCAGACCCCGCGCTGGTCGACGAGCTGACCGACCGCGTCATGGCGGCTCTGTTGCCGCGGCTGCAGGCACGCGTTGCCGAGGCGCTACAGGCCTGGGTCCTCGCCCAGTTGGAGACAGGTGCGCGCACCATTGCCGATGCCGTGCGCGACGAAATCGCCCAAGACGTGCGACGAGCCATCGTCAGCGCATTAGGGACAACCCGTAGATGACGGGGCAGACCCTACCCCCGAGCGGATAGGGCGGTTGTTTTTCGTGTATCGTAAAGGCCTGCGCGAAAAGTTCCGTGTTGCGCAATCCGTTCAACCGTTTTTTGACAAGGGTCACCATGCAACTGCAATACAAACTGGCCATCGTCGCTGCCGCTGCCATCGCCCTGGCTGCCTGCGGCAAGAAGGAAGAAGCCAAACCCGCCGCCACCTCTCAAGGTCCTGCGGTCGAACAATTGGTCGTCAAGATCGGTCACGTCGGTCCCACCAGTGGTCCCATCGCCCACCTGGGCAAGGATAACGAAAACGGTGCCCGCATGGCCATCGAGGAGCTCAACGCGGCGGGTATCCAGATCGAAGGCAAGCCGGTCAAGTTCGAGCTGCTGGCCGAAGACGATGCGGCGGATCCGAAGCAAGGGACGGCGGCGGCCCAGAAGCTGGTCGACGCCAAGGTCAACGGTGTGATCGGCCACCTCAACAGTGGCACCACCATCCCCGCGTCGCAGATTTACAACGCCGCGGGCATCCCGCAGATCTCGCCGTCGGCGACCAACCCCAAGTACACCCGCCAGGGTTTCAACAACGTTTTCCGCATGGTGGCGGATGACACGCACCTGGGCGGCACGCTGGGTCGCTATGCGGTTGAGAAGCTCGGCGCCAAGAAGATCGCCGTCATCGACGACCGCACCGCCTACGGCCAGGGCGTGGCCGACGAGTTCGAAAAAGGCGTCAAGGCCGCTGGCGGTGAAATCGTCGA
>NZ_CALIND010000121.1:0-14480 GCF_938045175.1 uncultured Tepidimonas sp. | reverse complement strand
ACGCGACGAGGGTTTCACCAAGCTGTTGTTCGACGCCCAGACCCATTGCATCGTCGGTGGTGGCATCGTGGGTACCCACGCGGGCGACATGATCGGCGAGGTGGCGCTGGCCATCGAGATGGGGGCGGATGCGGTGGACATCGGCAAGACGATCCACCCGCACCCGACGCTGGGCGAGAGCATCGGCATGGCGGCCGAGGCCGCGCACGGCAGTTGTACCGACTTGCCGCCCGTGCGGCGCTGATACCCCTGCTGCGGGTCAGGGGCGTCTGCACGAGGCTTGATCGGCGTCAATAGGCGCGCCCCGTATCGCCCTACGATGGGTGCATTCGACCATTCGGATGCATCGATAGGAGGGTGAAAATGAAAGCCGTCGTGCGTGCGCGCCCTGGGCACGCCTTGTTTTCGTGGGCCTTGGTGGCCAGTGTCCTCGTCGCGCCCGTCGTCGCGCCGGCGCAGGGGGCGGATCCCCTAGCGCGTGGGGAGCGCGTCGCGCGCGAGCATTGCGCCGTTTGCCACGGGGCGTGTGGCCAGAGTGTGGCACCGAACTTTCCTCGGCTGGCGGGGCAAAACGCAGGCTATCTCATGACGCAACTGGAGGCGTTCGCGCGCGGGGAGCGCAAGGACCCCGCCATGGCGGAAAAGGTCAAGGGCCTCAGTGCCGAGGACCGCGAGGCCGTGGCCATGTACTACGCCAGCCAGAAGCCCGGCCATACGCCCAGCGGCGATACGCTGTTGCTGGCGGTGGGGCAGTTCATCTACGAGCGCGGCAATCGCCACTCGGGGCTGCCGCCGTGCGCCACTTGTCATGGCAAGCAGGCGGCGGGCAGTGTCGAACTGCCGCGCTTGGCGGGTCAGCATCCGCAGTACTTGATGCGCCAGGTGCAGGCGTTCAAGCAAGCCAACGGGTCGCGCGACAGCGCCATCATGCGCGTCATGTCGCACCGCCTGAGCGAACTGGAGCTGGAGGCGGTGGCCGCGTATCTGGGCAATCTGCAGTGACGATCAGTCCGCGTCGTCGGCGCCGAGGCCGCCCATGACGTGGCTGAAGCCCCCGTCCACATACACCACCTCGGCGCTGATGCCGGCGGCCAGGTCGCTCAGCAAGAAAGCGGCCGTATTGCCAACGTCGTCGATGGTGACGTTGCGGCGGATAGGGGCGTTTTGTTCCACCACGCCCAAAATCTTGCCGAAGCCCTTGATGCCGCTGGCGGCCAGCGTCTTGATCGGCCCGGCCGAGATGGCGTTGACCCGCCAGCCGCGGCGCTGGCTACCCAAGGATTCAGCCAAGTAGCGCACGCTGGCCTCCAGGCTGGCCTTGGCCAGACCCATGGTGTTGTAGGCGGGCACCATGCGCACCGCGCCCAGGTAGGTCAGCGTCAACAGGGCGGCGTGGTCGTTCAGGTAGGGGCGCGCCGCCTTGGCCATGGCGGGGAAGCTGTAGGCGCTGATCTCATGCGCGGTGCGGTAGCCCTCTCGGCTCAAACCCTCCAAAAAGTCGCCCGCGATCGCCTCCCGCGGCGCATAGCCGATGCTGTGCACGAAGCCGTCGAACGTGGGCCAGTGCTGCGACAGATCGGCAAAGAGGCGCTCGATCTGCGCGTCGTCCGAGACGTCGCATTCGAACACCAGCCGCGAGCCGAACTCGGCGGCAAATTCGGTGATGCGGTCTTTGAAGCGCTCGCCCACGTAGCTGAACGCCAGCTCGGCCCCCTGCGCGCGGCAGGCGCGCGCGATGCCGTAGGCGATCGAGCGGTTGGACAGCACGCCGGTGATCAACAGTTTTTTGCCGGCCAGAAAACCCATCGTCGATGCTCCTCGTGAGTGGAAAAAAATCCGGCAGAATTGTCGCATGCACGACCTGCGACCGATTTCCGGCCCGCCTCGCCCGTGGACCCGCACATGCGCGGCGGGTCGTGGCGCGTTGGGGCGCGCGTTGGTCATCGTGGCTGTGCTGGGGTGGCTGGCCCCGCTGGCGTGGGCGGCGCACGGCTACGCGCTTTGGGGGCAGCTGAAGTATCCCCCGGGGTTTGCGCACTTCGACTATGTGAACCCCGACGCGCCCAAGGGGGGCGAGCTGCGCCTGGTGAGCAACCTGCGCACCTCCACCTTCGACAAGTACAACCCGTTCACGCTGCGCGGCAGCGCCCCGGCGTACTTGGCCGACCTGATGTTCGACACGCTGCTGGTGGGCGCGGCCGACGAGGTGGGCGCCGCCTACGGCCTGCTGGCCGAGGACGTGCAGGTGGCCCCCGACCGGCTGAGCGCGACCTTCCGCCTGCGGCGTGAAGCGCGCTTTCACGATGGCCGACCGGTGTTGGCCCACGACGTGCGCCACACCTTCGAGACCTTGATCGGCCCACACACGTCGCCGGCGTACAAAACCGTACTGGCCGACGTGGCCGGCGTCGATGTGATCGACGAGCGCACAGTGCGCTTTCGTTTCCGCCAGCCCAACCGCGAGCTGCCGCTGACGGTGGGCGCGCTGCCCATTTTCAGCCGCGAGTGGGGCAACACCATCGACCCCAAGACGGGCCAGCGCAAGACCTTCGACCAGGTGGTGATGGACATCCCCATCGGCAGCGGTCCGTACCGCATCGGCCCGGTCAAGTTCGGCAAGGACATCACCTATGTTCGCGACCCGAACTACTGGGCGCGCGACCTGCCGGTGCGGCGCGGCACCTTCAACTTCGACCGCGTCACCGTCAAGATCTACCGCGACAACACCGCGCGGCTGGAGGCGCTCAAGGCGGGTGAGTTCGACCTGATGCGGTTCTTCTCGGCCGGGGATTGGGCGCGGCGGGTCAAGGGCAAACGCTTCGACACGGGTGAGCTGGTCAAGGGGGAGTTCGAACACCGCCTGCCCACAGGATTTCAGAGCTACGTGCTCAACACGCGGCGAGCGCCGTTGGACGACATCCGGGTGCGGCAGGCGCTGGGGTTGGCGTTGGACTTCGAGTGGATGAACCAGCGGCTGTTCTACGGCAGCTACCGGCGGGTGCGCGGCCTCTTTGGCAACACGGCCTGTGCCGCGCAGGGCGAGCCCGACGCCGCGCAGCGGGCACTGCTGGCGCCGTGGCGTGCCCACATCCCGCCCGAGGTGTTTGGCCCCATGGCCGAGCCGCCGCGCACCGACGGCCCGGCGGGTTTGCGCGACAACCTCAAACGCGCCCAAGCGTTGCTGCGTGAGGCCGGCTGGACGTACCGCGACGGCGCGCTGCGCAATGCGCAAGGGCAGCCGCTGGTGCTGGAATACCTGGACAGCAACGAGGCGGGCGCGCGCGTGGTCACGCCTTGGGCGCGCAACCTGGCGCGCATCGGGGTCGAGCTGCGTTTTCGTCCGGTGGATTTCGCGTTGTACCAACAGCGGCTGCGCACCTTCGACTTCGACATCATCAGCCTCGCGTTCCAGGGCACGCACAGCCCGGGGGCGGAGTACGCCGACCTGTTTGGCAGCGTGGCGGCGCGCACCGAGGATTCGGGCAATTTCAGCGGCCTGGCCAACCCGGCGGTGGACGATCTGATCGCGCGCATGGTGCGGGCGCAGTCCGAGCCCGATTTTCTGGCCGCGTGCCGGGCGCTGGAGCGCGTGATCGCGCACAGTCACGTGCTGATTCCGCAGTGGTCCGCGCCCACGCATCGGCTGGCCTACAACGCCTGGCGACTGGCGCGCCCCGACCAGATGCCCCCGTATGCCAGCGGCGAGGGTTGGGCGATCGAAACCTGGTGGGCTCAACCCGGCGCAGCGCCGCGCTGACTCGAAGGGGCGAACCATGTGGGCCTATATCCTCAAACGCCTGTTGCTGATGATCCCGACGCTGTTTGGGGTGCTGCTCGTGACGTTCGTGGTGATCCAGTTCGTGCCTGGCGGGCCGGTCGACCAGTACCTGGCCGAAGCCCGCGCCGGCCTGGGGCACGGTGCGGAAGGGGGCGGGGCGGCCTACCGGGGCGCGCAAGGGGTGGATCCCAAGCGGCTGGAGCAGATCAAGGCGCTCTATGGCTTCGACAAGCCCGCCCACGAGCGCTTCTGGCAGATGCTGCAGCAGTTTGCCCGCTTCGACTTGGGCGCCAGTTTTTTCCAGAACAAGCCGGTGGCACAGCTCATCTGGGAGAAGCTGCCGGTGTCGATGAGCCTGGGGCTGTGGACGTTCGTGATCAGCTACGCGGTGGCGGTCCCGCTGGGTGTGGCCAAGGCGGTGCGGGCGGGCACCCGGTTCGACATCGTGACCTCGATCATCATTCTGGTGGCGTACGCCATTCCGGGCTTCGTGCTCGGGGTGGCGTTGCTGGTGGTCTTTGGCGGCCAGTTGCAGTGGTTTCCTCTGCGCGGTTTGGTCAGCGACAACTGGGATGAACTGTCGTGGGGCGCGCGCATCGTGGACTATTTGTGGCACATCACGCTGCCGGTGTTGTCGATGGTGCTGGGCAGCTTTGCGGTCACGGCCATGCTGACCAAAAACGCGTTTCTGGAGGAAATCCGCAAGCAGTACGTGCTGGTGGCGCGCGCCAAGGGCCTGAGCGAGCGCCAGGTGCTGTGGAAGCACGTGCTGCGCAACGCCCTCATCCCGATCGTTACGGGCTTTCCGGCCGCTTTCATCGGCGCGTTTTTTACCGGCAGCCTGCTCATCGAGACGCTCTTTTCTCTGGATGGCCTGGGGCTGCTGAGCTATGAGAGCGTGATCCGGCGCGACTATCCCGTGGTGATGGGCACGCTCTATCTGTTTACGCTCATCGGCCTGGTGACCAAGCTCATCAGCGACCTGTGCTACGTGTGGGTGGACCCCCGTGTCAAATTCGATTGACGCCCCCCAATCGGCGACGCCCAGTCCCAGCCCGGCGCGGCGGGCATGGCGGCGTTTTGCGCGCAACCGGCTCGGGTTCTGGAGCCTGGTGCTATTCGTCACCCTGGTGGGGCTGAGCCTGCTGGCCGAGGTGTTGTCCAACGACCGGCCGCTGCTGGTGCGCTACGAGGGGCGGCTGTATGTACCGCTGCTGCACGACTATCCCGAGACGACCTTCGGCGGCGACTTCGAGACCCCCACCGACTACCTCGATCCCTTCATCCGCGAGCGTCTCTCGGCGGGCGACAACTGGGCCATCTATCCGCTCAACCCCTATGGCCCGCGTACGCTCAACTACTACGCCCCCGATCCGCACCCGTCGCCGCCGAGCGCGACCAACTGGCTGGGTACGGACGACCGCGGGCGCGACTTGCTGGCGCAGCTGATCTACGGCTTTCGGGTGAGCGTGCTGTTCGCACTGGCGTTGACGGCGATCGGTGTGGTGCTGGGGGTGTTGGCCGGGGCGGTGCAGGGGTATTTCGGCGGGCGCATCGACCTGACGCTGCAGCGTTTGATCGAAATCTGGGGCTCCATGCCCGAGCTGTACCTGCTGATCATCTTCAGTGCGGTGTTTGCGCCCAGCGTGGCGTTGTTGCTGATTTTGTTGAGCCTCTTTGGCTGGATGGGGCTGGCCGACTATGTGCGGGCGGAGTTTTTGCGCAACCGCCAACTCGACTATGTGCGCGCGGCCCGCGCCATGGGCCTGGGTCACGGCGCCATCATCTGGCGCCACGTGCTGCCCAATAGCCTGACGCCGGTGGTGACGTTCTTGCCGTTTCGCATGAGCGCGGCGATTCTCGCGCTGACGTCGCTGGATTTTTTGGGGCTGGGCGTCCCACCGGGCACCCCCAGCTTGGGCGAACTGCTGGCGCAGGGCAAGAACAACATCGACGCCTGGTGGATTTCGCTGTCCACGTTCGGCGTGTTGGTGCTGACCTTGACGCTATTGACGTTCATGGGCGATGCGCTGCGCGACGCACTCGATCCCCGCAAGGCCGACTGATGGACCATCGTACCGTCCCTTTGTTGACCGTGCGCGATCTGCGCATCGCCTTCGGTGGCCAGCCCGTGGTGCACGGCATCGATTTCGACGTCGCCGCGGGGGAGAAGGTGGCGCTGGTGGGCGAGTCGGGTTCGGGCAAGACGGTCTCGGCGCTGAGCCTACTGCGCTTGTTGCCCGACGCGCAGGTCGCGGGGGAGGTGCGCTTCGATGGGCAGTCGCTGCTTGCCTTACCCGAGCGCGCCTTGCGTGCCCTGCGAGGTGATGCGGTGGCCTACGTTTTTCAGGAGCCGATGACGGCGCTCAACCCGCTGTACCCGGTGGGGGAGCAAATCGCCGAGGTGCTACGGCTCAAGCGCGCGCTGTCGCCGCGCGAGGCGTGGGCGCGTGCGGTGGCGGCGCTGGAACAGGTCGGCATCGATGAGGCGGCGCGCCGTGCGCAGCAGTACCCTCACCAGCTCAGCGGCGGCCAGCGGCAGCGCGCGATGATCGCGATGGCGCTGGCGGGCGAGCCGCGACTGTTGATCGCCGACGAGCCAACGACGGCGCTGGACGCCAGCCTACGCTTGCAAGTGCTGGCGCTGCTGGGCGATTTGCAGCGCCGGCTGGGTCTGGCGGTGCTGCTCATCACGCACGACTTGCACCTGGTGCGGCGCTTCGCCGACCGCGTGGTGGTGATGGAGCGCGGCCACGTGGTCGAGACGGGGCCGGTGGCGCAGGTGTTTGCGGCGCCGACGCACCCGTATACGCAGCGCTTGCTGGCCAGCCGCCCGCGGCGCGACGCGGCGCTGTTGGCGGCGGCACCCGCGGACGCTGGTCCGCCCTGTCTCGAGCTGGAAAACGTCAGTGTGCGCTACCCCGTGCCGCGGCCCGGCTGGCGCGGGTGGTTTCGCGCCGGGCAGTTCGTGGCCGTGCGCGACGTCAGCGCCCGTCTGGCCCCGGGTCGCACGCTCGGGGTCGTGGGGGAGTCCGGTTCGGGCAAGTCCACGCTGGCGCTGGCGGCGCTGGGGCTGCTGCCCGCCGACGGCCAGTTGCGCGTCATGGGGCAGTCGTGGACCGGCGGCAGGGTCGATCGTCCCTTGCGCCGCCAGGTACAGGTGGTGTTTCAGGATCCCTATTCGTCGTTGTCACCGCGCTTGACCGTGGGGCAAATCGTCGAAGAAGGGCTGCGGGTGCACGAGCCGCGCCTGCTTCCCGCCGAGCGGCGCGCGCGCGTGGTGGCGGTGTTGCAAGAGGTGGGGCTGCTGCCCTCGGGGGTGACGGTGGGCGAGGCCGAGGCCTGGTTGCAGCGCTACCCGCACGAGTTTTCGGGAGGGCAGCGCCAGCGCATCGCGATCGCGCGCGCACTCATCGTGCAGCCGCGTCTGCTGGTCCTCGATGAGCCCACGAGCGCGCTCGACGTCACGGTGCAGCAGCAGGTGCTCGCGCTGCTGCTGCGCCTGCAGCGCGAGCGCGCCTTGTCGTATCTGCTCATCACGCACGACGTGGACGTGGTGTGGGCCATGGCGCACGAGGTGCTGGTCATGCGCCGCGGCCAGGTGGTGGAATCGGGGCCGGCCGAGCAGGTGTTGCGCGCACCGCGTGACCCCTACACCCGCGAGTTGTTGGCCAGCGCCGCGTCCGTGGACGATGCGGCCGATCGCGGCCACCGTGGATAATCGGGTGTGCTGCTGGAGCGGGTATCCCGCCCGCGCCGTGTTTTGCCCGTCCAGATAGAGGGTTTCCCATGACGACGATGTCGCCTCCGTCGCCCGCTGCTGCCGGCGATCCGCCCCCGGACATTGGCCCGAGCGCGCCGCTGCGCTGGTTGCGCCTGGGCCTGCGCGATTATTGGACCAATCCACTGCCCGGCGTCCTGCATGGCGGCATGATGGCGTTGTTCGGCCTCATTGTGTGGGTGGCCCTGCGTGACCATTTTTGGTTGCTGGCCGGGGCGTTTACCGGGTTTCTCATCATCGCGCCCGTGCTGGCGTCGGGCCTGTATGCGGTCAGTCGCTATTTGGAGCGTGGACAAAAGGTGTGTTGCGCCGAAGTGGTGGCGCTGTGGACGTCGGGCGACCGGCGATTGATGGGATTTGGTTTGCTGCTGGGACTGGCCGGTACCGGGTGGGTGCTGACGTCGGCGGCGCTCATCACCCTGTGGTCACCGGTGCCGATCACGCGGCCGGTGGACTTTCTGCGCCATGTGGTGCTGGCACCGGAGCTGGGTTTGTTCGAGGTCTGGCTGCTGCTGGGCGCGTGGCTGGCAGCGCCGGTGTTTGCCTCCAGCGTCATCGCGCTGCCGATGCTGGTCGATACCCCCAGTCCCTTGTGGCACGCGGTGGGCGAGAGTTGGCGTGCCGTGGGCAGCCGCCCCGTCGTCATGGCCATCTGGGCCCTGTGCATCGTGGCACTGGTGGGGCTGGGCATGGCGCTGGCGATGGTCGGATTGGTGTTGACGGTGCCCGTCATCGCGTACGCCAGTTGGCACGCGTATCGGGATTTTCAGCGCGCCGGGCTGGTCCGGCCGCTCGCGGGATGATGGCGCGATGGATGGAACCCTGTTTGGCTACAGCGAGGCGCAGGTGGCGCAGTTCGGTCTCACCTTTGGCGTGGGCGCGTTCATTCTTTACATGCTGTTCATCGTCCTGAACCTGGCGCGCGAATCCAAGGCCGGCAAGTTCGGCACCTTCGTGCTGTTTTTGGTGCTGTCCTTGGGAATTCTGGGATTTGTGGCCAAGAACGTGATTCAGTGGGTTTTGGGGCTGTAGCACGCCAATTGACCCCGTCAACGGTAAAGCAGTGATCATGACGACGCACCGACAGTTTGTGATTCCCGGTCGCGCGGGGGATGAGGCGCATGTGGCCGGCGAGTCGCGTCTGCCGGCTTCGGTCGAGGGCTGGAATGGGCGGGTCGTCGACGGCGAGTTGGTCGATTTTCAGCCGGAGGCGGGCAACCTCAAGATCTTGCCGGCCGGTACTCGGCAGCCGTTGGCGTTGCGCTTCAACCAGGTCAAGCGCCTGCGCATGCCACCGCTCGACCCGAGCCGGGTGGTGCAGACGGCCTCCGTCCTGGGTGACGAGGCACTGCGACCGTTCGTGATCCAGTTGCGCGACGGATCGGTGTACTCCGGTCTGTGCCACGACTGTCGCCGCACTCCCGAGGGGCTGTGGATTTTTCCGCGCGTGGCGCGCGAGGGCGATCCGGAGCGCGTCTTCATTCCCAAGAACGGCATCAAGGCGTACGAGGTCCAGCGCAGTGACGGCGGGCTGGCCGCGGACAGTGGCTTTAGCGCGACGTTATTGGGCAGCGACGAAGAGCTCACACCCGAAGCGCTGGGACGGATCGAATCGTCCATGGTGACCACCCCCGAGGCGCTCAAAGCCGCGTTGGAGCGGCAGGCTACGCTCAAGCCGGTACCTATTGGCGAGGCGTTGCTAGGGTTGGGCAAGATCACGGCAGAGCAGCTGACGCTGGCGCTGGCGCGCCAACGGGCCCAGCCCGACCGTCCGCTGGGGCAGACGCTGATCGACATGGGCTTGATCCAGTCCGACGATCTGCAAACGGCGCTGGCGCGCAAGATGGGCTACCCGTTCGTGGATGTGCGCCACTACCCCGTCGATCCCGCCGCGCTGCGGCTGGTGCCAGTGACGCTGGCCACCCGCTTGCAGGTGCTGCCGATCGCGCTCATGGGATCGGCCATCGTGGTCGCCATGCCCGATCCGCTGCAGTTCAAGGCGATCGACGAGTTGGAGTTCACCGCCCAGCGCAAAGTGATTCCAGTGGTCAGCCCAGCCGCGGATCTGCGCGCGCGCATTGCCGAGGTGTACCGCGCGTTGGGCATGGCCAAGGATGGCGCACCGGCACCGGCGACGGAGGCGGCCGTCCCAGGCACGGGCCCGGTGGCCGACCAAGCGGCGTGGCAGCTGGCCGCAGAGTTGACCGACGAAGCCCAGGGCGACGGAACGGACGAACGCCCCCTCGAGCAGTCGGACAACACGCTGGTCAAGCTGGTCAACACCATGATCATCGAGGCTTTCCACCAGCGGGCATCGGACATCCACATCGAGCCCTACCCGGGGCGCGACAAGGTGGTCATCCGGTTTCGCGTGGACGGCGAGATGCGCCCGTACCTGGAGCTGCCTCCCAGCTATCGCCATGCGCTCATCGCCCGCATCAAGGTGATGTGCAATCTCGACATCTCTGAGCGGCGCAAGCCCCAGGACGGCAAGATCCATTTTCGCCGCTTTGGTGGGTTACCCATCGAGTTGCGCGTGGCCACCATCCCGACGGCGGGCGGCCTGGAGGATGTCGTGATGCGCATCCTCAACTCGTCCGTCCCGCTGCCGTTAGAGGGGCTGCATCTGAGCGCCCGCAACCTGGCGGCGATCGAGCAGATCCTGTCGCGTCCGTATGGGCTGTTTTTGTGTGTGGGCCCCACGGGGTCGGGCAAGACGACCACGCTGCACGCAGCGTTGCAGCGCCTCAATACGCCCAACCGCAAGATCTGGACCGCCGAGGATCCGGTCGAGATCACCCAGCGCGGGCTGCGCCAAATCCAGGTCAACCCCAAAATCGGCTGGACGTTCGCACAGGCCCTGCGCTCGCTGCTGCGCGCCGACCCCGACGTCATCATGGTGGGGGAAATCCGCGATGCCGAGACGGCAGAGATGGCCATCGAGGCATCGTTGACCGGCCACTTCGTGATGTCGACGTTGCACACCAACTCCGCGGCTGAGACCATTTTGCGCCTGCACGATCTGGGGGTCGATCCGTTTTCGTTCGCGGATTCGCTGCAGGGGGTGCTGGCACAGCGGTTGGTGCGGCGCCTGTGCCCGGCTTGTGTCGAGACCGAGCCCATGGCGCCGCCGCGGCTGCGCGAGTTGATTCGCGACTACCAAGCGCAGCTGCCGGCCGATCACCCCTGGCAGGATGACGACGTGCTGGAGCGCGAATGGCGTCAGCGCTTCAGCCGTGATGGGGGGCTGGTTCTGGGTCATGCGCCCGGCTGTACCGAATGCGGCCAGACGGGGTTTCGCGGGCGCTTGGCGGTGCATGAGTTGCTGGTGGCCAGCGCCGACATTCGGCAGTTGGTCCAGACCCGGGCCCGGCCGGCGGAGATCCAGGCGCAGGCCGTGCGGGAAGGCATGCGCACCCTGCGCCAAGACGGCATCGAGAAGGTACTCGCCGGGCTGACCACGCTGGCCGAAGTGCGCGCCAACAGCAACGTGTGACGGACGCCCGGCGGCGCCACCCCGCGTTCAGCAGCCGCGCGTGATGGGCAGCTCCACCTCAGGGGCGCGCACCATGTGCTTGGCCAACTCGAGCTTGGCAATCGCGTTGCGGTGCACTTCGTCCGGGCCGTCGGCCAGGCGCAGTGTGCGCTGGTGCGCATAGCTGCGCGCCAGCGGCGTGACCTGTGACACGCCAGCGCCGCCCCAGGCCTGGATCGCCCAATCGATGACTTGGCAAGCGACGTTCGGTGCCACGACCTTGATCATGGCGATTTCGGCCTTGGCGCCTTTGTTGCCGACGGTGTCCATCATGTACGCGGCCTTTAGCACCAGCAGTCGGGCCTGCTCGATCAGGCAGCGCGCTTCGGCGATGCGCTCGTGCCAGATGGTCTGGGCGGCGATCGGCTTGCCGAAGGCGACGCGCTGGTTCAGACGCTGGCACATGAGCTCGAGCGCGCGCTCGGCGGCGCCGATGGAGCGCATGCAGTGGTGGATGCGTCCTGGCCCCAGCCGACCTTGCGCGATCTCGAAGCCGCGTCCCTCGCCTAGCAGGATGTGATCGGCCGGTACGCGCACGTCGCGCAGCTCGATTTCCATGTGCCCGTGCGGCGCGTCGTCGTAGCCAAAGACGCTCAGCGCCCGCACCACGCGGATGCCCGGTGTGTCTGCCGGCACCACGATCATCGATTGCTGCTGGTGTCGGGGCGCGTCGGGGTTGGTCTTGCCCATGACGATATACACCGCGCAGCGCGGGTCACCCGCACCAGACGACCACCACTTGCGTCCGTTGATGACGTAGTACTCGCCGTCGCGTTCGATGCGGCACTGGATGTTGGTGGCGTCCGACGACGCCACGTCGGGTTCGGTCATCAGAAAAGCGGAGCGGATCTCGCCGCGCAGCAGCGGCTCGAGCCAGCGGTCCTTGAGCGCCTCGCTGGCGTAGCGCTCGAGCGTTTCCATGTTGCCCGTGTCCGGCGCGGAGCAGTTGAAGACTTCCGCCGCCCACGTGACGCGGCCCATGATCTCGCACAGTGGCGCGTATTCCAGGTTGCTCAGGCCCTCCGGCGCGCGCGGGGAGTTTGGCAGGAACAGGTTCCACAGGCCGGCGGCGCGTGCCTTGGGCTTGAGGTCCTCGATCAGGCGCGTGGGGACCCAGGCGTTGCCGGCGGCGCGGTTGGCCTCGACCTCCGCCTCGAACCGGTCCTCGTTGGGGTAGATGTGTTCGTCCATGAAGGCCATCAGGCGTTCGCGCAGGGCCTGGACGCGGGGGCTGTAGGCAAAGTCCATCGGGGTCTCCGGGGTCAGGTCAGGGGAGGGGAGGTCAGCGCGCCTGTTGCGCAAAGCGCCAGGCCAACTGGGCGAGGGGGCGGGCGCCGGCCGCGCTCTGGCGGGCCTGGGCGCTGGAGGCGATGCCCAGCTCCACCCGTTTGGCGATGCCTTGCAGGATGGCCGCCAGGCGGAAGGCGTTGTAGGCCAGGTAGAACGGCCAGTCGCGGCGCAGGGCCTCGGGGGTGGCAAAGCCGGTTTGCTCGCAGTAGCGCTCGATGTACTCGTCCTCGGACGGGATGCCCAGGGCCGCCCAGTCCAGCCCGGCGATGCCGCGGAAGGCGCCGGGTTCGATGTGCCAGGACATGCAGTGGTAGCTGAAGTCCGCCAGCGGATGGCCCAGCGTGGACAGCTCCCAGTCCAGCACCGCCACGATGCGCGGCGCCGTAGGGTGGAACATCAGGTTGTCCAGGCGGTAGTCGCCATGGACCACGCTGACCAGCCGTTCGTCGCGCGCCATGTCGGGCAGGTGGGCGGGCAGCCAGGCCATGAGCGCGTCCATCTCGGGGATGGGGTCGGTGATGGAGGCGGCATACTGCTTGCTCCAACGCGCGATCTGGCGCTCGAAATAGTTGCCGGGCTTGCCGTAGTCGGCCAGCCCCACGGCCTGCACGTCCACCCGGTGCAGGGCGGCGAGCACGCGGTTCATTTCCAGATAGTGCGCGCGGCGCTGCTCGGGGTCCATCCCGGGCAGCGACTGGTCCCACAGCACGCGGCCATCGACGTGCTCCATGACGTAGAAGGCGCGCCCGATGACGGACTCGTCCTCGCACAGCACATGCATGCGCGCCACGGGCACGTCGGTGGCGGCCAGGGCTTGCATGACGCGAAACTCGCGCTCGATGGCGTGTGCCGACGGCAGCAGCTTGGCCACCGGGCCGGGCTTGGCGCGCATGACGTACGCCCGCCCCGGGGTGACGAGGCGATAGGTCGGATTGGACTGCCCGCCGGGAAACTTTTCGATGGACAGCGGCCCGGCAAAGCCCGGCAGGTGCGCCGTCAGCCAGCGCTCCAGCGCGGCGACGTCCAGGGCGTGGCTGGCGGAGGTATCAGCGGGAGAGGGGGATTCGGGCATGGCAGGCAGGGGGGAAAGCCGACCCACCGGCCATGCGGCTGGGGGTCAGGGTTCGGATTCGACGATGCGCATGAGCTGGCCACGGTCGCGGATCACCAGGCCGCCCGGCTCGATGCGGATGGCGCCGTCGCGCTCCATGGCCTTGAGCTCCTGGTTGACGCGCTGGCGCGAGGCACCCAGCAACTGGGCCAGCTCTTCCTGCGCGAGTTGCAGGCCGATGCGCGTCTCCTGCCCGTTGGACAGGCACGGCACGCCGTAGGAGCGGCACAGATGCAGCAGCTGCTTGGCCAGCCGCGAGCGCAGGGGCAGGGTGTTCAGGTCCTCCACCAAGCCGAACAGCGTGCGGATGCGCCGCGCCTGCAGGCGCAGCAGCGCCTCGTACAGCTCCACATGCTGGTCCAGGATTTTTTGCAGATCGCTGCGCGCCACGCACAGCAAGGTCGTCGGACCGTGGGCGTAGGCATCGTGGGTGCGCGCGTCGCCGTCGAACATCGCGATGTCGCCAAACCACACGCCCGGCTCCACATAGGTCAGCGTGATCTGCTTGCCCGTGATGGAGGTGGAGCTGACGCGCACGGCCCCCTTGGCCACGGCGGTCCACAGCGCCGGCGGATCGCCGCGCGCGGCGATCAGATCGCCGTCCTGGTAGCGTTTGACGAAAGCGCATCGGAGGATGTCGTGCCGCAGCGATGGTGAAAGACTGGAAAACCAGCGACCTTGGTTGATCGCTTCCCGTTCTTCCATTGTCAGAATGGGCTCGTCGAAGGGCTGTCGTATGAGCGACTTGGACATCATGGGTTTGTCTCCTTGGTGACCCGCACCGGCCGGCGTGGCCCCAGGGCCCTGCCGGCGGCGCAGCCGGTCCACTCAGCGGTATTGGGCGGCGCGCTTGTCCAGGAAGGCACGAATGCCTTCGCCCGCGTTGGGGTGATGCAGATTGCGCACGAAATGGTCGCGCTCGTCGCGCAGTTGGGATGGGAGTGATTGGATGGGCGCATCGTTGGCCAGCGTTTTGATGCTGGCC